>JBGSLI010000242.1:0-3484 GCA_041740775.1 Alteraurantiacibacter sp.
CTCGGCATTTCGCGCTAGGCGCGCGCCGGACCGGCCATGACCGAACAGATCGCCCTTCCGCTGAAATCCGGCCGTGGCCCCGCGCGGATCGTGCTGGGCGCGGGCAATCGCCATATCGCGCAAGCGCTTGCCACACCCGAAGGCTGGCCGTTCCGCACGATGGTGCTCACCGGCCCGCCGCGTTCGGGCAAATCGCTGTTCGCGCGCTGGTTCGCCCAAAACGGGCAAGGCCAGGCAAGGCGCGAGGCGGTGGATGATGCGCAGGATTTGCCCGAAGATGCGCTGTTCCACATCTGGAACCGAGCGCAGCAAAGCGGCACCGCGCTGCTGATCGTGGGCGGCCAGCCGCCGTGGAATATCGCGCTGCCCGATCTTGCATCGCGGCTGGGCGGATCGCTCCAACTGGAAATCGGCCCGCCCGATGATGACATGGCGCGCGAACTGCTGCTGTCGCTGGCCGAGGAGCGCGGCCTGCCGCTGCGCGACGATGCCGCCGATTACCTGATCCCGCGCGCCTCGCGTTCGCAGGCGGATCTGGAACTTCTGGTGGAAACGATCGACCGCTTGTCTCTGGAAAGAAAGGCCCCACCTAATCCGGGGATCTGGCGCGCCGCGCTCGAAGCGGTGCATGGTCCGGAAGAGCCGCGCTTGCTTTGATCTGGTTTTGATGGGAAAAAGGGACCGCGATGTTCGAACGCCTGACCAGCTATCTGGACTCGATCCATGCGCGTGATCCGGCGCCGCGTTCGCGCTGGGAAATCCTGCTCTATCCCGGCGTTCTGGCGCTGGGGCTGCACAAGGTGGCGCATTGGCTGTTTGAGGCGGAGATGTTTTTCCTTGCCCGGCTGGTCAATCATTTCAGCCGGTTCCTGACCGCGATCGACATTCATCCCGGTGCAAAGATCGGGAAGAACTTCTTCATCGATCACGGCTTCACCGTCATCGGTGAAACCGCCGAGATAGGCGATAATGTAACGATCTACCAATGCGTCACGCTGGGCGGAACCAATCCCACCAACGGCAAGGGGGGCAAGCGCCATCCGACACTGTGCGACAATGTCATCGTCGGTTCGGGCGCGCAGGTGATCGGCCCGATCACCATCGGAGAACGCGCCCGTGTAGGAGCAAATGCGGTGGTGACCGACGATGTGCCCGAAGGGGCAACGATGATCGGACTGAAGGCGCGTTCCACGCTGGTTCCGGCGGAAACCTGGCTGCGCGAATTCATCCCTTACGGCACGCCATGCCAGGAACCATGCGAACCCATCCCGGGGGACAGGGCGCAGGCGCTGGAGGCAGAAGTCGCCACCCTGCGCGCCGAACTGGCCGAATTGCGCGCCGCCACGATCGGCGAGGCCGCCCGTAAAAGCGGCACCGACAGCTGATGGGCCCAACGCCGCTCGCCCAGGTTGTCGTCCCCTTTCCCGGCCACCGCCCGCACTCGCAGATGTCCGCGCAAGTGGGGTTCGACCGGCGCGAACTTGGCCGCATTCTCGATCTTTACGGGCGCATGGTGGCGGCGGGGGAATGGCGCGATTACGCGATGGATTTCACCCGCGACTGTGCCAGCTTTGCCGCCTTCCGCCGCACGGCGGACGTGCCGCAGATGCGGCTGGAAAAACGCCCCGCGCTGCGTGGGCGGCAGGGCATGTGGGCGCTGTTCGGTGAACACGGGCAGGTGCTCAAACGCGGGCACGAACTGGCGGGCGTGCTGGCCCCGGTGGAACGTCGGCTGGTAAAGGCGGTGGACGGCTGAGCCGCCCTCGCTTCAGGCAAATACATCCGACTGGCTGAGGTGCATTCCCGCCTCTTGCGCGGCGGTGATCCTGCCCACCAGACGGAGCAGGAACCAGGCGGAACCGGCCAGCAGAATATACAGCATCACGCTCATCCCCAGCCATGCCCACACCGGCAGCAGCACGAACACGCCGGGCACCGCATCGATGATCAGATAGCCGACAAGCGCGCAGAAAACGATCAGTGCCCCCCAGTTGCACGCCGCCCAGCTGGTGACATCTCCCGCCGAAGCGGCGGCGTGCCAGTCGCTCTCGCCGTGGCTGCGGTTCCACAATTCGCGGGTCGAGGCGAAGGGCACGTAGAGATTGATGAAGGGGATGAAGAAGGAGGCCGTGGCCCAGCCGGCCGAATAGTTCAGCCCGCCAAGCCCCGCATCGTGCAGATTGGCGTGCGCGCGGTGCAGCCACAGCGCGATCACCACGATGGAAGCGAGAAAGGCAAGCAGCTGGATACCGACTGCCGCCAGCGATCCGATGGCGAAGATTTCCGGCTGGCTCAGCAGCAGATCGCCAGCGAAGATCGCCACAAGCTGGACCAGCATGGTAAACACGCACCCCAGAATGAAAATGCTCAGCACGATGCGCGCCATCGTGCCCAGCGAGGAAAGCGCCCCTGTTCCGCCCTGCATTTGCCAGTCCCCTGCCGATTCGCTGCCCGTTTGTGGCGCGATAATTCCCGCGCGCCAAGCACCCGTTTGCATCGCAACGGCAGGGAGGCGGGCTATGTTCAGGCAGGCTGCGCCAGACGCCCCGCCAGCGGCAGGCGGGCCTGCAGCGCGCCCGGCAGCTTATCCACCACCGTGCCGCGAATCGCGGGCCAGAAGGCGCTCAGCATCAGCAGCGCCGAACCGATCACAAGCGCGGTGAGCGCCACGCTCAGTTCCACCATGCCGAATTCGTCGAACAGTTCGGCCAGCGCGAACAGCACATAGGCCAGCGCGGATACCAGCAGTGCGCGCCGGTCCACCGCCAGCGCGACCACGCCGAACAGCAGATAGACCGCCAGCACCAGCAATGCGCCGCCGGTGCCGACATTGCTGCCATCGGTGATGCCCAGCCAGTGGAACAGCGGATGCGCGATCATCGGCGCGGCCAGCAGGTGCAGCCAGAAGGCGATATCGCTGCGGCGCGTCTGCCGGGTGCGGTCGCTGATGTCCCAGCGCATGGCATAGGCGAAGATCGCCAGCCCGGCTGCGAATACCAGCGGCAGCACGACGAGGTCGGGCGTCGCCATGGCAGGGCCAATGGCGCTGACAATGGTGGCGATCAGTGCCGTTGCTGCCGTTGCGCACACTGCGGCGATGGTGATCGGCACCATGAACCGTTTCCAGTGCAGCCATGATGCCAGCGCGCCGGCGACGAAACTCGCCGCAATCAGCAATCCGCCCGTTCGTTCGCTGCCGTTGAAACCAGACTCCACCAGAATTTGGATGGGAGCGGCCACTACCCCGCCCACAAAGGCGAGCATCAGCACGATCGAAGGCAGAGCGAGGCGGCGGCGAAGGGTGAAGAATTCGGCCATGAACCACGCCGCTCCCGCCACCAGCAATCCGGCCAGCCCCGCCGCCAGCGCGCTGCCAATGCCCGCCATCGCCACCAGCAGCAGCACGGCGGCAATGGTGACGAAAATATCGTTGAAGCTGTTGACGAGGCGGAAGTTCTCCTCATCGGTCGCGGGCATCCGCCGC
>JBGSLI010000243.1:0-1957 GCA_041740775.1 Alteraurantiacibacter sp.
ACCAGCACCACGCCGGGTTCCGCCAGCACCTCGCGCGCCGCATCATCGGGCAGGGTCGAGCAGAAATCGAGGAACAGCGGCAGGTAATCGGGCAGCTCGTTGCCCTCCGGCTCCAGCCCGGCATCAAGATAGCGCTGGCGCAGATCGACCATCGCCTGCCCCCGGTCGCGGCGTTCGCCGTGGACGTGTTCGAACAGATGCAGGCTATGCGCGCGCCCCCGGTCGAACAGTTCGACATAGTTTTCCTGCACATCATAGATGTCGCTGGCTTCCAACCGGGTGAGCAGCGGATCGAGCGCGGCGACGCCGGCGGCGGGCAGTGCCGGGTCCGCCGCCAGCCGCTGACGGATTTCACCCGCGACCGATTGCAAGTCCTTGGTCGGATATTGCAGCAGCAGCGAGATCAGATGGAGCGCGTGCATCAGAACACCTCCCCGGCAATATGTGGCGATGGGGTTTGCAGCTTCTTGCGGGGCGGCTTGGCGCCGAACAGATTGGTCTCGCTCGATCCGCCCGAACAGCCATTGCCGAAGGAAAAGCCGCAGGAACCCTTTTCCTCGAACATGTCTTCGGCATCCTCGCGGTGGCCGGTGGGGATGACGAAGCGGTCTTCGTAATCGGCCAGCGCCATCACCTTGTACATCTCCTCGATCTGCGCGCCCGTCAGCCCGACCGCCTCGGCAATGCTTTCGTTCTGCACGCCTTCGATCGATTTGGAGCGCATATAGCCGCGCATCGCCAGCATCCGTTCGAGGCAGGCCGCAATCGGCTCCTCATCCCCGGCGGTGAGCAGGTTGGCGAGATATTTGAGCGGTATGCGCAAGGACCGGACATCGGGCATGTTGTTGTTGACCGAAATCTGCCCCGCGTTCGCCGCCGCGTTGATCGGCGAGAGCGGCGGCACATACCACACCATCGGCAGCGTGCGGTATTCGGGGTGGAGCGGGAAGGCGACCTTCCATTCCATCGCCATTTTCCACACTGGCGAATGGCGCGCGGCCTCCAGCCAGTTTTCGGGCACGCCATCCTTGCGGGCTTGCTCGATTACCGCCGGATCGTTGGGGTCGAGGAAGATGTCGAGCTGCGCCTGATACAGGTCTTCGACATTTTCCGCCGAGGCGGCTTCCTCGATCCGGTCGGCATCATACAGCATCACGCCGAGATAGCGGATGCGCCCGACGCAGGTTTCGCTGCACACCGTGGGCTGGCCCGCCTCGATCCGCGGGTAACAGAAGATGCACTTTTCCGATTTGCCGCTCTTCCAGTTGTAATAGATCTTTTTGTAAGGGCAGCCCGAAACGCACATCCGCCAGCCCCGGCACGCTTCCTGATCGATCAGGACGATGCCATCCTCCTCGCGCTTGTAGATCGCGCCCGATGGGCAGGCGGCAACGCAGGTGGGATTGAGGCAGTGTTCGCACAGCCGGGGCAGATACATCATGAAGGTGTTTTCGAACTGGCCGTAAATCTCCTTCTGCACCCCTTCGAAGTTGTAATCCTCGGCCCGTTTGGCAAATTCGCCACCGAGGATTTCCTCCCAATTGGGGCCCCATTCGATCTTCTCCATCCGCTTGCCCGAAATCAGGCTGCGCGGGCGCGCGGTGGGGAAAGCCTTGCTCTCGCCCGCCTTTTGCAGATGGGCGTAATCGAAGGTGAAGGGTTCGTAATAATCGTCGATCTCGGGCAGATCGGGATTGGCGAAAATCTTTGCCAGCACCCGCCACTTGCCGCCCATCTTGGGCCGGATGGATCCGCCGGGGGTGCGCACCCAGCCGCCGTTCCAGCGTTTCTGGTTTTCCCAATCCTTGGGGTATCCGATGCCGGGTTTGGTTTCGACATTGTTGAACCAGGCGTATTCCATCCCTTCGCGGCTGGTCCACACGTTCTTGCAGGTGACCGAGCAGGTGTGGCAGCCGATGCATTTATCAAGGTTCAGAACCTTGCCGATTTGCGCGCG
>JBGSLI010000244.1:0-4241 GCA_041740775.1 Alteraurantiacibacter sp.
TCCCACCCGCGCGGGATTTTCGCGCGTGAAAGCGGCCAGATCGCCGCCCACGCCTTGCGCACCCTCGCGCAGCCGCACGGCCATGCGCGCCCCTATGCCCTGTTGTTCCACATCGCCGCGCAGATTGCGCACAGTGTTTTCGACCAGCTGCCGGGCCGTATCGCGCATCAGGCGATCATCTTCGAGGCGGCGGTAAAGGTCAGACATCGCCGGTCCCCTTGTCGTCAGCCGGATTCATTGCCGATGCCATTTCTTCCCAGGCGCGCCCGGCACGGCGAAGCAGCAGCAACGCGATCAGCAGCAGCGCCAGCACCACCACGGCGGTGGCGCCCCAGGCGGTTATCAGCGGCGCGAGCGCGAGGATCAGTCCCACAGTCAGCCCGATGGTTGCCAGCATGGCGAAAAATGCCGCCACCGCGCCGAAAGCGATCGCCAGCTTCAGCCGGTTGGCGACAAACCCCGCGCGGCTTTTCTGATAGGTGAGTTCGGCGTGGAAATAGGTTCGGCCGTCATCGATCAGCGCTTCGAAATCGTCGAACAGCGAACGGCGCGCGCCAGCCTCTGCGTCACCGGCAGCGGCTGGCGTTGAGCCGTCATCGGGCATGACCGAAGGCTCGTCGATGCGTCCCGGCACCGGAGCCTAGCGGAACAGCCGGGCGAACAGGAAACCGATCAGCGCTGCCAGTCCGACCGCGGCGGCCGGACTTTTGCGGATCGCCTCGCGCGAATCATCGGCCAGTTGCTCCAGGCTCTTTTCATCGAGCTTGCGGGCGTTTTCCTGCAGTGCCTGCGATGCGCTGCGGGCGTAATCGCCGTATTTCGCGCCCAGCTTTTCATCCAGCGTGGCAGCGTTGTCATCGATAACGCGCGAAAGGCCGGAAAGCGCCTCGCTCGCCTTGTGCTTGCCTTCCACCGCCAGTTCGCCCGCCTTGGTCTTTGCCTCGGCCGACCAGTCCTGCCCGCGCGCCACGGCCTCTTCACGATAATGGCCAGCGCGGACCCTGGCTTCGTCACCCAGCGCGGCGGCACCGGCCTTGGCCTCGTCCAGCGCGGCGTTGAAGCGCGATTTCGCTTCAGCCGTGCGCGGCGAGGCGGATGTTGCCTGCGTTTCTGCGGCGGCCGTTTCTTCCTGCGGCGCGGGCTGAGGCTGGGGCTGTTTGCTGGTCGATTTTCTGGCTGCCATCTCTGTTTCCCTTGGCGTGGTGGAGGGGGAAACCCCTCCAGATTTCAAGTCCTGTCTGTTGTATTATGGGTATAATACACCGACAATCAAGATATCAACGCATGTTGCAGTGCGAGGTTCCGGGTTATAGGACGCGCGCACCCATCCATACAGGAGCCTCTGCATGACCGCCATCATCGACATCCACGGCCGCGAAATTCTCGATAGCCGGGGCAATCCCACGGTGGAGGTGGATGTGCTGCTGGAAGATGGCAGCATGGGCCGCGCGGCGGTGCCTTCGGGCGCGTCCACCGGCGCGCATGAAGCGGTCGAATTGCGCGACGGGGACAAGAGCCGCTATCTGGGCAAGGGCGTGACCAAGGCGGTAGCGGCGGTGAACGGGCCGATTGCCGATCTGCTGCGCGAAATGGATGCCGAGGACCAGCGCGATATCGATCTGGCCATGATCGCGCTGGATGGCAGCGCCAACAAGGGCGCACTGGGTGCCAACGCGATTCTGGGCGCGAGCATGGCGGTGGCCAAGGCTGCGGCCTATGCGCGCGGAATGCCGCTGTGGGCCTATCTGGGCGGGGTTTCCGCGCATGTATTGCCGGTGCCGATGATGAATATCATCAATGGCGGAGAACATGCGGACAATCCCATCGATTTTCAGGAATTCATGGTGATGCCGGTGGGCGCGCCCACGCTGGCAGAGGCGGTGCGCTGGGGTTCGGAAATCTTCCACACGCTGAAAAAGGGCCTGGCCGAAAAGGGGCTGGCGACATCGGTGGGCGACGAGGGCGGCTTTGCCCCCAACCTCGCCAGCACCCGCGCCGCGCTCGATTTCATCATGGCGTCGGTGGAAAAGGCGGGCTTTGCGCCGGGGACCGACGTGGTGCTGGCGATGGATTGCGCCGCCACCGAATTCTTCCGCAACGGAAAATACGAGATTTCGGGCGAAGGCCTCTCGCTCTCGCCCGCCGAAATGGCCGATTATCTGGCTAAGCTGTGCGATGATTATCCGATCCAGTCGATCGAGGACGGCATGGCCGAGGATGATTTCGAAGGCTGGAAGGCGATTACCGATGCGGTGGGCCACAAGATCCAGCTGGTGGGTGACGATCTGTTCGTCACCAATCCCGATCGTCTGCGGATGGGGATCGAAATGGGGCTGGCCAATTCGCTGCTGGTGAAGGTCAACCAGATCGGCACTTTGACCGAGACCCTGCAAGCGGTCGATATCGCCCACCGCGCGGGCTATACCACCGTGATGAGCCATCGTTCGGGCGAAACCGAGGATGCCACCATTGCCGATCTGGCGGTGGCCACCAATTGCGGGCAGATCAAGACCGGCTCGCTCGCCCGCTCAGACCGGCTGGCGAAATACAATCAGCTGATCCGGATCGAGGAAGAACTGGGATCGAGCGCTTTCTATGCCGGAAAGGGTTGCTTCGGGCGGCAGGCTTGACCGAAAACGCAATGCCCGACGAAAGCCGCGTGGCGGCCTGGGCGGTGCTGGCCGAGCTGTTTCTGGATACACAGATCGATGAAAACAGCCAAAGCCGGATTGCAGCCAGATTGCGCGCATTGCCTTTCAGCCGGGAAGAACTGGCGGAAATATTGCGCAGCGAAGTTGCTCCCGCCTTTGGAAGCAATCTTTTTGCGGTTGCCGGGGAATGGAGCGGGTGGAGCGAAGAACAAGTATTGGCGCAAATAAGGCACGCGCAACGCCCGCGCCCGGCCCGCAGGCTGCGCAATCGGACCAAGGCATCGCTGGCGATGCGCATGATCACCAGTGATTGGGAACGGATTTCGCGGCTGATATAGCGTCAGAGTGCACCAGAGCCTGAGGAACTAATCCAGTGCAACCCGCCCGATGGTATTGGCATCGGCGCCGAACCAGATCGTATTGGTGCCCTCATGATAATGCATGTGCCGCACCGATCCGCCGCCCGATGGCACATCGGCCCCGGCAAAGAACTCTTCTGTCTCCGGATCGAAGCCGACGAAGCGGTTGGGCTGCATCCCGGTTTCGACAAACCAGATCCGGTCCTCGCCGTCCACCGCCATGCCATAGGGCATCGATTGACCGGCTGAAGGGGCAACCCATTCCTCGAATGTGCCGCTGGCCGGATCATAGGCGCCCAGATATCCTTCGCGCCAATCGACATACCACACCCGGCCATCTTCGGTCAGGCCGATGCGACGCGGGCGCGTTTCGGCGCGGGGCAGGGTGATTTCGGTCAGTTCCTTCGTCTGCGGATCGATCCGCGCCAGCTTGTTGGTGCCCAGCAGCACCGCCCACACGGTGCCGTCGGCGGCGATGTCTATGCCATAGGGGCGCGCCCTTTCGGTCGGCACCGGGATCAGCTGCACCGTCCGCGTCGCCACTGTCAACTTGCCGATGAAATTGCCGTTCTGCACGGTAAACCAGATATCGCCCGCGTCATCGAACACCAGCGTATGCGGATCGCGCGCGGCGGGATCGGGCATGGCAATCTGCTCGATTTCACCGCTGGCGGGATCAATCCGGCCGATGTGGCCGGTAAGGTTGCCCGCATACCACACCGCGCCATCCTCGCCGACGATGAGATTGTGCGGCCCTGCGCCTTCGGGCAGGTCTATCCGGGCAAATTCGCCCGTTTCGGGATTGAGCCGCGCGGCATAATGGCCCTGCTGGCCCACGAACCACACCTCGTCTGCCGAAACCGCAAAGGGATCGCGCGGGCGGGTATCGGGCCAGGGCACGTTCCATTCGCGGATGTCGATTGCGGCGGGGGCCTGTTGGGGCGCATCGGGCGCGGCATCCTGCGCGCAGGCCGCAGGCGCGGTGAACAACAGTGTAGAGCCAAGCAATGCGACAAGCGGTCTGGACACCATCGGACAATCTCCCTTCGGTTCTGTCCCAGCGAATCTAACGCGAATTGCCCGTTATGGCCAGAGGTGCAGCGCGTGATCAGCCGAGCGAATGCGTCAGCAGGTCCAGCTGTTCGGGCGACAGTTCCAGCCGGGTGAATTCGAGCAGGCTCTGCAATTGCGCCACATTGCGCGCGCTCGCCAGCGGGGCGGGGATGCCAGG
>JBGSLI010000245.1:0-4052 GCA_041740775.1 Alteraurantiacibacter sp.
CGGCCTGGCGTTCAGACTGCGCAGCCTGCACCTCGGCAAAGCTGAGCTGGCCATCGCCATTGGCATCCTGCGCATCGAAGCGGGCGCGCATCCGCGCTTCGCGGTCGGCAGCGTTGAGCACGCCATCGGAATTGGCGTCCATCCGGGCGAATTGCGCTGCGGCGCGGGTTTCGGCAGCGGCGCGGGTCATATCGGCACCGGTTTGCGAAGATTGGGCCATTGCGGCACCGCCAAGCCCCAGCGTGATGCTGGAGGCGGCGATGGCAAGGAAAAGGGCGCTGGTCTTGTTCATGGGATGTGCTCCACTGGAATCTGAAGGGTAGAGCAACGGAGCGCCGGCTTGAAGAGGGGAGGGAGGAAGTCCGGCACCCCGCTGCTCTATGTCTGCCCTTCTACGCACCGCTTGTCGCAGCAATATGCCCGTAATCAGCAGATTTGTCGCATATTGTCGCGCGGGCGGGCGCGCGTTCATCTGCGCTTTATCCGGCGCTCGATCGGGCCGCAGATGCCATTACAGCGGCGCGCAGCTTCGTTCGAGCCAGACCAGCGCATCGCCCTCCAGCTGCGGGGCAAGCACTTCGCGCACCTTTGCGTGATATCGGTTCCACCAGGCGATCTCGGCTTCGGAGAGCAGGCTCCTGTCCACCAGCGTGCGGTCGATGGGAACCAGTGTGAGCGTTTCGAAGCCCAGCCATTCGCCCTCCATGCCCGCGATCTCGCGGCTTTCCACCAGCACCAGATTTTCGATGCGGATGCCGTATTCGCCCGCTTTGTAATAACCCGGTTCGTTGGACAGGATCATGCCCGCAATCAGTTCCTGATCGGTCCCCGCCTGACCACTGCGGCCCTTGGCGATGCGCTGCGGGCCTTCATGGACGCCGAGGAAGCTGCCCACCCCGTGGCCGGTGCCATGCGCGTAATCGACGCCTGCGGCCCACAGGAATTGCCGCGCCAGCACATCCAGAGCGCTGCCCGGCGTGCCGGTGGGGAAGATGGCCGTATCGAGCGCGATATGCCCCTTCAGCACGCGGGTGAAGCGGTCCTTCACCTCGGCTGGCGGAGCATCGGGGCCGATCCACACGGTGCGGGTGATATCGGTGGTGCCATCGCGGTATTGCCCGCCCGAATCGACCAGATAAACGCTGTTCGGCGCGAGCGGCAGGCAGGTTTCCTCGCTCACCCGGTAATGGCAGATCGCCCCGTTGGAACCCGCGCCCGAAATCGTGTCGAAGGAAAGGTCCACCAGTTCGCCGGTCGCATCGCGGAAGGCGCGCAGCCGGGCGGCGGCGGAAAGTTCATCCACGCTGCCTTTGGGGCCTTCGCCCTCCAGCCAGGTGAGAAAGCGGCTGACGGCGGCCCCGTCGCGCGCCTGCGCGGCGCGGTGGCCAGCCTGTTCGGCGGGAGTCTTGATCGCCTTGGGCAGCACGGCGGGATCGGTTTCGCTGACAATCTGCGCCCCCACCTCGTCCAGCCGGTCGAATATAGCGAAAACCGATCGTTCCGGATCGGCGGCCACGCGCCTGCCCGCCAGTTCGGCAAAGGCGGCGGTGAACTGGTCACGCGGGCGGATGCGCACCGCATTGCCCAGCTTGGCGGCAACCGCATCGGGCACCTTTTCGGGCGCGATGAACCAGTCCGCCGTGCCATCTGCCTGCACCATCAGATAGGATAGCGCCACCGGCGTGCGGTCCACGTCGCTGCCGCGGATATTGAGCGTCCACGCCACCGAATCGAGCGCGCTGATGATGACGGTGTCGAGCTTCTCGGCCTTCAGCCAATCGGCAATCGCGCCGCGCTTGTCCGCGCTGGATCGGCCTGCCAGCGCATCGTCCTGGACAAAGGCCGGAGCATCGGAGGGTTCGGGCTGATCGGCCCACACCGCGTCGATCGGATTGCTGTCCACCGCCACGAGTTCGATGCCCGCCTTGGCCAGCTGTTTTTCGATTCCCTGCGCCCAGCCGCGCGTATGCAGCCACGGATCAAAGCCGATTCGCGCGCCCGCCGCGGCGTTGGCGGCAATCCATTCGCCCATCGGTTCCTTGGGGACGCTGCGGTATTCATACAGCCTGCCGTCCACCTGATCGCGCACCTGGATGGTGTAGCGCCCGTCGACGAACATCGCCGCCCCCGGCCCCTCGCCTGCTTCCTTCAGCACCACCGCGCTGCCCGCCGATCCGCCAAAGCCGGTCAACCATGCCAGCCGCTGGGCGTAGGCGCCGACATATTCGGACAGGTGTTCATCGCTGATCGGCACCACGAAACCGTCAAGCTGGCGGCGGGCAAGCTCCTCCCTCAAAGCGTGGAGGCGGGCTTGGTGTGTTTGCATCAGCATGGCTTGCAGTCCTTCCTTTGCCCCTACATAGGCCGCTTCCATGAGCGATTCCACCCACACTCCGCTTGCCGCCCATCCTCCGCGTGCAGCAAGATGCCCTGCCAAAACCACGCATCATGGCATCGACTTGGTCGACGATTACGCCTGGCTGCGCGATCCCGCCTATCCGGAGGTGACCGACAAGGATGTGCTGGCCCATCTCAATGCCGAAAACGCCTGGTTCGAAGCGGCGATGGCCGGGCGCAAACCGCTGGTGGAAGAACTGTTCAGGGAAATGCGCGCGCGCATCAAGGAAGACGATGCCAGCGTTCCGCAGAAGGACGGCGATTTCGACTATTGGTCCGAATTCGAGACCGGCGGACAATATGCCAGATATTACCGCCGCCCGACTGGCAGCGAAGAACGGCAGTTGATCCTCGATTGCCCGGCGCTGGCCGAAGGGCTCGAATATTTCAGCCTCGGCGCGCTGTCGGTGAGCGAGGACGGGCGGCTGCTGGCCTATTCTACCGATACCACCGGCGGCGAATATTACACTGTCTTCATCAAGGATCTGGCCAGCGGCGAATTGCTGGCGGACCGGATCGAGAACGTCAATTCGGGGCTGGTCTGGGCTGCGGGCGATACGATGCTGGTGTATGGCCGCGCCAACGAGAACTGGCGGGTCGACCGGATTTTCGTCCACCGCCTGAGCAATCATGCAGGTGCAGAGGAAGATGACCGGGAGATCTATCACGAGGCGCAACTGGGTTTTACCGCTGCCCCCGGCCTCTCCTCCAACCGCGAATGGCTGATCATCGCCACCGGCGACAATGAAACCAGCGAAGTGCGGCTGCTGCCCATTGCCGATCCCTTCGCCACCCCGCTGCTGGTGCGCGAACGGCAGGCGGGGGTGGAATATGATGTCGATGTGCGGCCAAGCGACAATGGCGAAATGCTGTTCGTCCTTGCCAACGACAATCACGTCAATTTCCGCCTCGCCACCGCGCCGCTGGCCAATCCGGGCGAATGGACCACGCTGATCGCGGGGTCGGACGCATTCTACATCACCGGCTTCGATCTCTTCCGTGATTTCTACGTCGTCGAAGGACGGCTGGCGGGGCTGGATCAGGTGCAGATCCGCTATTACGACGATCCCGGACGGGTGGAGGACATCGCCTTCCCCGAAGCCGCCTATGCCGCAGGCCTTGGCAATAATCCCGAATGGGCGATGGACCGGCTGCGATTGTCCTTCGAAAGCCCGGTAACGCCTGCCACGGTTTACGATTACCACGTCGCCACGCGCAAACTGGAAGTGCGCAAGGTGCAGGAAGTGCCCAGCGGTTTCGATCCCGCGCTCTATACCGTGGAACGCCTCCAGATAGAGGCGCGCGACGGGGCGATGGTGCCGGTCAGCGTGATGTATCGCAAGGACCGGGATGCGATGAATGGCGGGCCGGGCGGGCCGGGCGGGCCGCTGCATCTTTATGCCTATGGTGCCTATGGCTATGCGGTGGCGCCGGGCTTTTCGACTACCCGGCTGAGCCTGGTCGATCGCGGCTTTGCCTATGCCATCGCGCATATCCGCGGCGGGGATGATCTGGGGCGCGAATGGTATCTGCAAGGCAAGCTGAAGGCGCGCACCAACAGCTTCAATGATTTCGTCGATGTCGCTCGCGCGCTGGCGGAGCGCGGTTACACCGCCGCCGGGCGCATTTCTGCCAGCGGCGGATCGGCGGGCGGC
>JBGSLI010000246.1:0-8997 GCA_041740775.1 Alteraurantiacibacter sp.
CAGGAACCGCCAGCAGCGCCGCGCCCGCCAGCGCGATGGCGCGAATCATGGAGCACCATCGGGAAAGGGCCGCACCGTCACCACCTGCATCATCCCGGCGTGCATGTGATAGAGCAGGTGGCAGTGGAAGGCCCAGTCGCCCGGTTCATCAGCGGTAAGATCGAAAGTGGCAGTGCCGCCCGGCTGCACGATCACGGTATGCTTGCGCGGCTGGTTCATCATCCCCGCACCGTTCACCAGTTCGAAGAAATGGCCATGCAGGTGGATGGGGTGCGCCATCATGGTATCGTTCACCAGCTTCACCCGCACCCGTTCATCGTATCCGAAGCGGATCGGATCGTCGGTAACGGCGGAAAATTGCCTGCCATCGAACGACCACATGTAGCGTTCCATATTGCCGGTCAGATGGATTTCCAGTTCGCGCTCGGGCATCCGGTGCGGATTGGCGCGGGCGGCCTTCAGATCGGTGTAGCGCAAAACGCGGTGCGGCACATTGTCTAAGCCGAGTCCGGGAAAATCCATCCGGTCCGCCGGCATCGGGCTGACCATGTCCACTCCGGGGCCGGTCGCAACGCTGGCGGGCAGCAGCGATGTATCGCGCATGCCATGATCCATCGGCGCAGGCTCGGCCGCGGGAGGCATGGCGTGGCCCATCGCCGCATGGTCCACGCCATCACCGCCACCCGCGCCGTGATCCATCGCGCTCATGCCCATGTCAGACATCCCCATATCCGCCATCGTCAGCGTTACCGGCTCGCGCAGCGGCGGCGGGGTGGCGCGCTGTCCGGGGCGCGAAGTGAGGCTGGCCAGCCCCATGCCCTATCGGTCCATCGCTTCGGCCACGATCGCGTGGGCACCATCGGGCGGGGTGATGATCACATCATAGGTTTCGGCGGTGCCGATCTGGAATTCGTCCACCTCCACCGGCGCCACATCCTGCCCGTCTGCGGCAATCACCTGCATCGGCACGCCGGGAATGCGGACATTGAAAAAAGTCATGGCCGATCCGTTGATGATCCTGAGGCGAATGCGTTCACCGGGATGGAAGGCGAATTCAAGATCGTCTGCCGGGCCGTGGCCGTTTACCAGATAGGTGTAGGTCACCCCCGTCACATCGGCGATGTCGCGCGGGTTCATCCGCATCGCGCCCCACATCAGCCGGTCTTCGAGCGCCATCGAACCATCGCCCAGCGTGGGCATCTGCCGGTTGAAGTAATGTTCCCCCACCATCAGCATCCGGGCGATATCGTGCGGATGGCGCGGGGTGAACTCGCTCAGCAGCACCACCAGATCGCGGTCGTAACGCGGGTCTGGCGTCGCCGCGTCGATCACCAGCGGGCCGTAATGCCCCGCCTGTTCCTGCAACCCCGAATGGCTGTGCCACCAATAGGTGCCGTTCTGGCGAATGGGGAAGCGATACTGGAAGGTTTCGCCGGGCGCGATGCCGGGAAAGCTCACGCCGGGCACGCCGTCATACTGGAATGGCAGCAGCAGCCCGTGCCAGTGGATCGAGGAATCCTCGGCCAGGTGATTGGTGACATTGAGCACCACATCCTGCCCTTCGCGCAATCGGATCAGCGGGCCGGGCACGCTGCCGTTGACCGCAATGGCATGGCCGCTGCGCGCGCCGGTGGAAAAGTGGTGATCGGCGATCACCAGATCGATCACCTCGCCCGAAAGCTCGCCGAAGCCCCGATGTGCATGTGGGCGCGCAGGGGCAAGCGATTGCCCAGGTGGTTGTCCTTTGGCCCAGGCGGGAACCGCCAGCCCGGCAGCGGCGAGCAGGCTGGAACCGGCGATGAACTGGCGGCGGGATGTGGGCATGGCAGGCGCGATATAGGCCAGCGGCAAGAGAAAGGAAGTGCGGCTTGGCTAAGGCCTAGGTCTGGCTTATGTGGATTTGTTCCACGTCCCCGTCGGTCCGCCGCGCCAGCCTGAAGGCCAGGCCGCCTGCAACCAGTATCGCCAGCGTGGGCAGCGCGGCGCTCAGCGGCACTTGCGCCAGCAGCCAGAGGGTGAATACCGTGGCCACCACGCTAACCAGGCCCCATTTCACGCCCAGTTCGGACGCCACCCCGCCCGCGTTGCGCCGCCACATCGCGATGAATGCGGCGATCACCGCCAGCCCCACCAGCGATTGGGCGGCCACCATCAGCGTGGCCAGCGACTGGAATGTGCCGGTAATGGCCAGCCCGGCCACCACCGTGGCGTAGCTCGTGATGGCGAACCATGGCGTGTCGAAGCGGCTGGAAATGCTGGTGAAGCGTTCGGGCAGCAGGCCCCTGCGCCCCATCGCATAAAGGATGCGCGGCATGGCGACGAAATAGGTGAGTTGGCCGGTGCCGATCGA
Source organism: Alteraurantiacibacter sp. (assembly GCA_041740775.1). Taxonomy (GTDB): domain Bacteria; phylum Pseudomonadota; class Alphaproteobacteria; order Sphingomonadales; family Sphingomonadaceae; genus Alteraurantiacibacter. Next base: position 2,351 of record JBGSLI010000246.1, read on the forward strand.
GAAGATTGCGGCAATGCCGATCAGTATGCCGCCCCACGGGCCGAATACCGCCTCCCCTGCCGCCGCCAGCGGCCGGTCCGCGTTCGTCGCTTCCGGCGCGATCGCGACATAGGCCAGCTGCACCAGCGCATAGAGCAGCGCGATTATCGCCAGATTGATAAACATCGACCAGTAGATGGTGCGGTGGGGATTGCGCGTCTCTCCGGCCGAAATCGACGCGACGGCGCCACCGGAAAAGGCATAGGCCAGCAGCAAGGCGGTCGCTTCCACCTGGCTGAATTGCGGCGGGACGAATTGTGTCGGCAGACCGTTGGCGGCAAGCCCCATCAGGCACAGCAGCATGATCGGCGCCAGCTTGAATGCAGTGCCGATCCACAACGCGCCGATCGATCTGCGCGTGCCGGAAATGGCCAGCAGCGCGAACATGGCGATCAGCGCGAGGATGGTGGCCATGCGGATCGCCGGATCGTCGAACAGCGGAAAGATTGCTGCCAGATAAGACACGATGACGTGGAAATTGGCTGCTCGCGCGGACAGGTTTGCCCCAAGCATGCACCACCCCGTCTCGAACCCGGCAAAGCGGCCGAAGGCGTGTTCGACATAGAGCTGCGGGCCGCCCGACTGATCGAACAGCGTGCTCAGCCTGGCGGTGATGGCCAGTGTGGCGGCGGTGAGCAGCGCGAAGGCGAGGATGGCCAGCGGAGCAAGGCTGCCCGCGCCAGCATAAAGCAGCGCGGGCAGGGCAAAGATGCCCGCGCCCACCACGCCGTTGAGGTTGAGCAACACCGCCCCGGCAAGCCCGATGACGCGCGGTGGTTTTCTGCTTTTTTCCAAATGACAATGCCCCCGCACGCGAGATAAGGGCATCGGGCGGTTCAAGTCAAACGCAAATGCCTGCACGCGAGGCGGTATCCGGACCGAAGGACCATGTACCGCCGGACCCCGTTTCAGTCAGGTGGAAGCCGGGTCATCGAATTCGCGAAGCTCGAAATTCTCACTCAGTTTCGCTCGGACGCGGGGCCTTCAGCATCGCGCGCCGTCGCCCTGTTCCAGCCGCGCCATCGCCTGTCTGATCGTCCCGCCGAACAGCATGATACCCAGCGCGGTGCCCAGGGCGATCGCCACATGCAGCATCCAGAACCACATCGGCCCAAGCGGTTCGTAAAAGCGCGCCACGAAGCCCGATCCCGTGCCGCTGATAAAAGCGGTGCAATAGACCAGTGCCATCATCAGCGAGGTGACCTTGGCCGGGGCATGGGCGGCGACAAGGCCGAGCATGGTCGGCCAGTAATAGATGAAGGCAATCCCGCCCAGAGTGAATGCCGCGAGCGGAAATACCACCGGCACGCGCGCGCCGCCGCTGAGGAATTCACCCGCAGCGAGCAATCCGGCGGCCAGCGCCATCACTGCGGCTCCGGTGGCAATCTTGCCCAGATCGCCCGGTTCCCCGCCGCGCCGCGCCTGCGCCGCCCACAATGTGAACAACAATGGCACCGCGATGATCGAGCCGAAGGCGTCGGCGGAATTGAACCATGCTTCGGGGACACTGCCCAGCGCCGCCCGTTCGGCCAGCCAGATCATACCGACATTAGCAAGCTGATCGTAGGTAAACGACATGAACAGGCTCAGGCACAGCACCGCGCCGAGCAGACCGATCATGCGCCATTCGCGGGTGGACAGCGCGGCCTGTTCCTCGCGCTGGGCCACCGGGGGCGGATCGGCGGCGAAATGCCGGAGTCCGGCGACATAGATGCCCGCAGCTATCAGCATGCAAATTCCCGCCGCGCCAAAGCCGTAATGCCAACCATAGACCTGTGCCAGCAGCCCGCACACCAGCGGTCCGCCAAACGCGCCCAGATTGATCCCGGTGCTGAAAAGGATGAATCCCCGCGCGCGCCGCAGCTCATCTTGGCGAGGGTAAAGGCGGCCTACCTGCGTGGCGATATTGCCCTTGAGGCAGCCCGAACCAAGGATCAGCAGCAGCAGCGCCAGCAGCACCGCCCATTCGAATACCATGAAGAAATGCCCGGCGGTCATCAGCGCGATGCCCAGCATCACCGTGCGCTTCGCGCCCAGCCAGCGATCGGCCAGAATGCCGCCGAAAATCGGGGTGAGATAAACCAGCCCGGAGTAAAACCCGAACAGCTGGCTGGCGAAGGCCTGCGTCGACAGCGGCCCCGTCACACTCTCCACCACCGCGCGAAAGCCGGCCATTCCGGCGACGTTCCCGATATGGCCCGGCAGCAGCAGTTCCTGAACCAGAAACAGCACCAGCAGCGCCCGCATGCCGTAGAAAGAGAACCGTTCCCACGCCTCGGTAAAGGCGAGGAACATCAGCCCGCGCGGATGACCGAACAGCTCGCCCCCGTCTGGCATAGCGGCTGCGCCGCTGGCGATGCTTGCGGTCATTGATGTCCCCCCTGGTCAGGGGAAGCTGGACGCCTGCAATGCGATTGACAAGCAAAAAGGGGCCGGAAGATCGCTCCCCGGCGCGGAACAGCGCTAGCCTGCCTGCTGGCTGGCGATCCAGTTGTCGATCCGCCGTTCCAGCAATGACAGCGGCAGCGATCCGCCACCCAGCACGGTATCGTGGAAACCACGAATGTCGAAATCCTCGCCCAGTGCCTCTTCGGCGCGGGCGCGCAGTTGCTGTATCCGGATCATCCCGATCTTGTAGGCGGTGGCCTGCCCCGGCATCACGAAATAGCGCCGGACTTCGGAACGCGATGCCGTTTCGGGAATCGGAGAATTGGCGAGGAAATAATCGACCGCCTGCTGTTCGGTCCAGCCCTTGGAATGGATGCCGGTATCCACCACCAGCCGGATCGCCCGCCATATCTCTGTCGTCAGGCGCCCGAAGTCCGAATAGGGATCTTCATAAGCGCCCATTTCCTTGGCCAGCAGTTCCGAATACAGCCCCCAGCCCTCGCCGAATGCGGACAGGTAATAGCCCTGCGAACGGAAGCGGGGGATGCCGGTCAGTTCCTGCGCGATCGAAAGCTGCATGTGGTGGCCGGGGTTGCCCTCATGATAGGCGATCACTTCCAGCGAGGGGATCGCCATGGCGCGCATGTCGGACAGATGGGCATAATAAATGCCCGGCCGCGATCCATCGACCGAACCTGTCTGATAGTGCTGCGCCGCGCCGTCCTGTTCGCGGAATGGTTCCACCCGGCGCACTTCCAGCGGGGCGGCGGGAAGGGTGCCGAAGAAATCGGGCAGGCGGGTGTTGATGAAGTCCAGATGTTCCTGCGCGCGGTCGATATACATCTGCGCGCCGGTATCATTGTCCGGAAAGAAGAACCGATCATCCTCCCGCACGAAGGTGAAAAATTCCTGCAAACTGCCATCAAAGCCGACCTGATCCCTGATCGTTTCCATTTCGCTGCGGATCCGGGCCACTTCGGCAAGACCGATTGCGTGGATTTCATCTGCGGTGAGATCGGTCGTGGTCATCACGCCGAGCGAGTAATTGTAGAAGTCGGTGCCATTGGCGAGCGCGCCCACGCCCCGCGCGACTTCGTCGGAATTTTCACGATCCTGCGTGTACCAGTCGATTACCCGCGCATAGGCCGGGGCGAGCTGCCCGGTCAGAGCGGTGCGGGCATCTGCGCGCAGTTCGTCGGCGCGTTCTGCGGTGATGGCCTCGCTCTCTATCAGGCTGGCGAGGCGTTCCTCGGTCGCCGTCCACAAGGCCGACGGTTGGCCATCGTCAAACGGTGCGCCGGTGGTGAGTTTGCGCGATTCCTCGATCACCGCATCATAGGCAAAGCGCGGCGGGCGCGTGCCGGCTGCGGCATTGGCTTGCGCGCGTTCCAGCAGTTGATCCATCGCCGTGCCGATGCCGCCGATACGGGTGATGAAAGCCACCATTTCGGCCTCGTTCTCAACCCTGTGCTGGTTCATCAGGAAAGTCGGCAGGCCCGAATGTTCGGTGCCCATCTGGTGCAGAATATATTGCTGATTCCGAAATGCGGCGGCATTTTCGGCCTGCTCGGCGCGGAATTTCCACATGTCGTAGCTTATCTGTGCGTCTTGCGACAATGCGTCATAATCGAAATTGGCTTCCATTTCCGCCAAAGTGGACTGCCACCATTCGCGCTGCTCCTCCATCGCCGCAAGGCTCATGTCGTCGATCTTGTCGTAATCGGTTTTCATGCCGAGCGAGGTTTGCATCATCGGGCTGAAGGCCAGCAGCTCGTCAAACCGCTCATCAAACCAGCCGTTGATGCATTCGGTCTGCGTGGTGGCGCATTCGATGGTGGCGATGGCACCTGGCATTTGCCCGCAGCTGGTGAGCGCGGCGGAGGCCAGCAGGATCGCGGCAAGCTTTTTCATGGTGGATAATCCCCTCAGAGCGTAAAAATCTCGGAGCGGGTCATGGGGCCGCAGCGCGCAAAAGAAAAGGGCCGGAGGATTGCTCGCCCGGCCCTTCCCGTATTGCTTGCGAAAGTAGCGGGAGCTTTAGAAGCCCATGCCGCCCATTCCGCCCATTCCGCCCATATCCGGCATGCCGCCGCCGCCGGATTTGTCTTCGGGGATCTCGCTGATCGCCGCTTCGGTGGTAATCAGCAGGCCGGCAACGCTGGCGGCATCCTGCAGCGCGATGCGCACCACCTTGGTCGGATCGATCACGCCCGCCGCCACGAGATTCTCGTACACGTCGGTCGCGGCGTTGAAGCCCATCGTCTCGTCGCCTTCGCGCAACAGATTGCCCGAAACCACCGCACCGTCATGTCCGGCATTGGTGGCGATCTGGCGCACCGGGGCGAGGATCGCCTGGCGCACGATCTCGATACCGCGCGTCTGGTCGTTGTTCGCACCCGTCACGCCTTCCAGCGCCTTGGTGGCATAGAGCAGCGCGGTGCCGCCGCCCGGAACGATGCCTTCTTCCACCGCGGCGCGGGTGGCGTGGAGCGCATCGTCAACGCGGTCCTTGCGTTCCTTGACCTCGATTTCGGAAGCCCCGCCAACCTTGATCACGGCAACGCCGCCGGCCAGCTTGGCCAGCCGTTCCTGCAGCTTTTCCTTGTCGTAATCGGACGTGGTGGTTTCGATCTGCGCGCGGATCTGTTCCACGCGAGCCTTGATGCCTTCGGCATCGCCCGCGCCATCAACGATGGTGGTGTTGTCCTTGTCGATGGTGACGCGCTTGGCTTCACCCAGCATCGACAGGCCGACATTTTCCAGCTTGATGCCCAGATCTTCGGAAATCATCTCGCCATTGGTAAGGATCGAGATGTCCTGCAGCATCGCCTTGCGCCGATCGCCGAAACCCGGAGCCTTCACCGCCGCAACCTTCAGGCCGCCGCGCAGCTTGTTGACCACCAGCGTGGCCAGCGCTTCGCCTTCGATATCCTCGGCGATGATCAGCAGCGGACGCCCGGCCTGCACCACGGCTTCCAGAACCGGCAGCATGGCCTGCAGGTTGGACAGCTTCTTTTCGTGGATCAGAATGTAGGGATTTTCCAGCTCGACCGTCATCTTTTCCGGATTGGTGACGAAGTAGGGCGAGAGATAGCCGCGATCGAACTGCATGCCTTCGACGACATCGAGTTCGAATTCGAGGCCCTTGGCCTCCTCCACGGTGATCACGCCTTCCTTGCCGACCTTTTCCATCGCTTCGGCAATCTTTTCGCCGACTTCACGATCGCCATTGGCCGAAATGATGCCGACCTGGGCGATTTCGGCGGAGCCGGAGACTTCCTTCGAACGCGCCACGAGGTCCGCGACTACCTTGGTCACGGCGAGATCGATGCCGCGCTTCAGATCCATCGGGTTCATGCCCGCGGCAACCGCAGTCATGCCTTCGCGCACAATCGCCTGGGCCAGCACGGTGGCGGTGGTGGTGCCGTCGCCGGCCGCATCATTCGCCTTGCTGGCGACTTCGCGCAGCATCTGCGCGCCCATGTTCTCGAACTTGTCCTTCAGTTCGATGTCCTTGGCGACGGTGACGCCGTCCTTGGTGATGCGCGGTGCGCCGAAGCTCTTGTCGAGCACGACGTGGCGGCCCTTGGGGCCGAGCGTGACCTTTACCGCGTTGGCGAGGATGTCCACGCCCCTGAGAATGCGTTCGCGAGCGTCGCGGCCGAACTTTACGTCCTTGGCAGCCATTGGTGTTTCTCCTGGAATTGGGTTGGTAACGAGAAGCGTGGGAAGCGGTTTCGGCTCAGCCGATCACGCCCATGATGTCGCTTTCCTTCATGATCAGCAGGTCTTCGCCATCGAGCTTGACCTCGGTGCCCGACCACTTGCCGAACAATACCCGGTCGCCAATTTTGACGTCGAGCGCGATACGGTCGCCGTCGTCGTCGCGGGTGCCTTCGCCCACGGCCACGATTTCACCCTCGGAGGGCTTTTCCTTGGCGCTGTCGGGAATGATGATGCCGCCGGCGGATTTTTCCTCGGCTTCGATGCGGCGGACCAGAACTCGGTCGTGCAGCGGACGGAATGCCATATCTATGACCTCTTCCTTGTTGAGTGGTTAGGATTTTGGCACTCCCCCTATGAGAGTGCCAGCGACGCGCAAATGGGGATGTGGCGCGGGTGAGTCAATGGGGCGCGGGCAGAAAATCTGCGCCTTCGGGCCGGCTGTCAGGCGCGGGGCGTGATCGGCTCCAGCGTCAGGCCCAGCCGCTCGCGCGAAT
>JBGSLI010000247.1:0-2877 GCA_041740775.1 Alteraurantiacibacter sp.
GTCCAGCCCATCGGGAAGGAAGTGGACGGTGCCGAACAGCCAGCCGCTGCCGGCATCCGTCGCAGTCACTTCCCACAAGGCGGGGGATGGCGCGGGCCATTCGCGCCCGGAATCAGCGGGGGCGCCGCAGCTTGTCAGCCAGAGCGCCCCCAGCAATGCGATGACGCTGCGGATCAATAGTCCACCCGCTGCGCCACCAGACCGCGCTCGGCCAGATAATCCTGCACGCTGCCTTCGCCCGCCAGATGCCCCGCGCCCACCGCGATGAACACAGTGCCGGGCTGATCCATCCGGCTGTCGATCCATTCGGCCCAATTGGCGTTGCGGCGCGTCAGCAGCGCTTCGTAAAGCAGCGGATCGCTCATTTCCTCGTTGATGATCGCGGCCAGGCCATCGGGATCACCCGCCATCCACTGGTCGATCATCTGTTGCAAGCCTTCGTCCATCTTGTCGAGATTCTCGGCGGTCTGGTCGAGCATGAGCAACTGCGCTTCCATCGGCAGATTGTCGAAAAAGCCGAGCTGCTGTTCGATGGTTTCGAATGCCGCGCGATCCTTGCCTTCCACCAGATCATCGAGCGAGCGTTCAACCCCGGCGGAAGGGTCGAGCCCTGCCTGCATCAGCGCCAGTTGCGACATGGTCATGAAGGCAAACCACGGCTCGAACCCGTCAAAGGCCTGCGGCGGTGCGCCAAGCTGCGCCAGCGCCGCTTCATATTCGCCGCGGTCTTCCTCGTTCATCAGGTCGCGCAGCGTGCCGCCGGTGGTCAATTGCGCCAACTGCATCTGCATCTGTGCAATCGCCATCAGTTCGGGCGGCGGCGCTTGGCCAGGGGTCATTTCGGGAATGGCGCTGGTATCGATTTCGGACACGAACTGATCCGCGCCCGTCAATGCAGCTTCGATTGCGGGCTTGTACCAGTCCAGCCCATCGGGAAGGAAGTGGACGGTGCCGAACAGATAGACGGTGGTATCCTCGTCGGCCACTTGCCACATGGCCGGGCCGGAGGCGGCAACCGCTGCTTCCTGCGCCAGCGTAGAGGTGGGGAAAGCACAGGCCGACAGGGCGAGGGCGGAAGCGGAAAGGATCAGATTGCGAAGCATTCGGGGTATCTCCCTGGTTGGAAATGGTGACGCGAGAGGCTGGTCAGCGCAGGCCCAGCTTGCGCAGGCCATAGGTGGCGAACATGACGAAAACGGTGGCGACATAGATCGCGATCTGATCGGGCGCGCGGACCAGGCCGATATCGTGGAACAGCCACCAGCTCGGCGCCGCGACAAAGTAGAAATAGAAGCCGATGATCCCGGCCCAGAGGTTGTCCATCAGGTCCAGCTCGTCCACCCGGCGGAAATATTCCCAGGTAAACCAGCCGAATGCCGCGAGGGTAAGGCCCCAGAACGCATAGATCAGCCAGCCCGGAAGGCTCCCGGCCTGATACAGCGCCCCGGCCGTGCCCGTCACCACCCCGATCACCACCGCAACGCCAAAGCCGAGCGCGCAAAAGCTCCAGAACCGGCGGCTGCGCGCCTTCAGCCGGGCCTCGCCCGTGGTGGCGGGGTCAATCTTGTCGGTCATCGAAAATCTCCTGGATCGGCATTTCGAACAGCCGGGCGATGCGGAAGGCGAGCGGCAGCGAGGGATCGTGCTTGCCGGTCTCGATGGCGTTGACCGCCTGGCGCGAGACATCGAGATGCCCGGCCAGCTCCGCCTGGCTCCAGTTGCGCATCGCGCGCAGGACTTTCAGGCGGTTGTTCATTCGCCTGGGCCGCTCGCCAGCAGATCGCGCAGATAGGCAAAGGCATATCCGGCATGGAACACCAGAGCCAGGATCAGCGTGAGAAGATAGCCGTCTCTCGTGACAATGCTCGCGTCAGGAATGAAGACCTCGATCAGACTCCTGCTGGAAACTGGCATCAGCAGCACCGCCACCGCGCCCAGTGCGAAAGCCATCCAGCGCAAACCCATGCCGACAAGTGACTGGTAATAGCTGTCCGTATTGCCTCTGGTTCCAGCGACAATGACCGATCCGGCGACGCCCCCCACCAACCATCCGACAAGGAACATATCCACCTCTGCCAGATACATGGCAATAAGGGCGATATTGCCGAGACCGGTAAGCAGGGTGAGCCAGTACAGGCGTTCACGATGTGCGATCATCGCCTTTTCGGGATCGTAGGAATTGGGTTCGTAAACCATTAAAGAGCTCCCGTCAGGCGCTTGATGTTGAAGGTGAGGAAGAAGGCGAAAAGCGACACGCCGCTCCCGGCGACGACGAGGGCATAGATGGGTGCCTCGTTGGCATCGCGCCCTTCATGCGCGGCGTTGTAGCCTTCCACTATCCCGGCAATGAAAGGGCCGAGGAACAGCCACAGCACCATTACGATAAATGCCGCATTGGCGGCTGATACCCAAAGCTGTGCGGTGTATTCGTCGCTGTTGCGGGTGAAGAACATCGTGATGAGTGAAATGAAAAAGACCAGTATGCCTATGCTCGTGACCGCTACTGGCATTTCCATCGCGGTTGAAACCGTAATGGTTACGAGCGCGGCCAGCCCTACGATTCCCATGGCGAGATTGAGCGGTGCACGGTTCTTCCGGGTTTTCAGACTGGTCATCTTGCAACTGGCTTTCTGGCTTGGAGTGCCCCCGCCGCATTGATTAGGTAGACGCTGCGGCGGGAGACTCGGAGGACGCTTGCTTGATTGAGGGCGGTTTACGCGCCGGGGGTCAGATCGAGCGAAGCGAAGCGTGTTTCGTTGGCATTGGCAATTGCCAGTTCCACGCGGGGGCTGGCGATATCGGCCAGTTCGGCGCGGCACGCGGTTTCGACCTGGCGCGAGGCGAGATCGCGGCCTCCAGATCGGAAAGCACACGTCT
>JBGSLI010000248.1:0-3023 GCA_041740775.1 Alteraurantiacibacter sp.
GGCCATGATCTCCTCGCCCTCGGCCTGCGCTACGCAGCCGGCCACCGCGTTCATCGGCGCTTTTCCGGTGATACGCCCGGCCTTCACCAGCCGCCCGACATCGGAATAGACCTTCTCGGTCGCCTTCTCGCGGATATGGCAGGTGTTGAGCACCACCAATTCGGCCTCCTCGCCGTCGGGCGCGGGGGAAAGGCCTTGCGCTTCGAGCAATTCGCCCATCCGCTCGCCGTCATAGACGTTCATCTGGCAGCCGAAGCTTTTGACCCGGTAGGTCCTGGGGGGCGTGGTCGGTTTCATGAGGAAAGCGCCCTTAGGCCAATTCGCGCCGGAATTAAAGCGCCGCCCTGACCGTGGCCGCGTTCATCGCTCCCGCAATCGCCGCGCGCGCCGCCGAAGTCATCGCCTTGCGATCGGTCAGTTGTTCGCCTGCCAGCGGCTCCAGGAAATGCACCCGCACCCGCAATGGGCGCAGCCGGGCAAGGATGCGGCGGAAATTGGCCAGCCCTGTTTCCTCTCCCACCCAGGCGATATCGGGCACGTCGGCATAGGCGATCAGCACCGGCTGGATCACCGCGCCTTCGGGCAGCGGTTCCAGCGCCCCCAGCAGCGAGGATTTGAACGGCAGCAGCCCGGTGCCATCGCTGGTGGTGCCTTCTGGAAACAGCGTCAGCGTGCCGCCATGATCCATCGCGGCGCGCAGATCGTCCGCCTGCCGCGCTACATCGGAACGGCGATGGCGGGCGATGAAAACGGTTTCGTTCATCCCGCACAACCAGCGCAGAAAAGCCGATTGCGCCAGCCCGTCATGCGCGACAAAGGCGCTGTTGGCGGCCAGCGAAAGCGCGGGGATATCCAGCCAGCTGACGTGATTGGCCAGCAGCAGCGCCCCCGGCACGCGCCTGCCGCGTCTGGTAAGATGGAGTCCAATGATCGCGCTGATGCCGGACAGGAATATGCGCGGCCACATCCGGTCGAAGCCCACAAGCCGCCAGAAATGATGCAGCGGAACGCAGATTGCCAGCAGCACCACCATCAGCACCAGCCGCAGGGCAATCAGCGCATAGAAGGGCAGGGGCACCCGCTGTTCCGCCTGGGCCAGCGCCTGCGCCACCCGAAAGCGCCTCAGCCCTTTTCTTCGCGATCGATGCGGACGGCGTAAAGTTCCATCCGGTGATCGACGAGCCGATAGCCCAGCTTTTCCGCAATCTGGCGCTGCAATGCTTCGAGTTCGGGATCGACGAATTCCACCACCTTGCCCGTCTCCACGTCGATCAGATGATCGTGATGCGCTTCGGGCGCGGCTTCGTAACGGGCGCGGCCATCACCGAAATCGTGGCGATCGAGGATGCCCGCCTCTTCGAACAGGCGCACGGTGCGATAGACGGTGGCGATCGATATCCTGGGGTCCATGGCCGAAGCCCGCTCGTGCAGCTTTTCCACATCGGGATGATCGTCGCTTTCGGACAGCACTCTGGCGATGATGCGGCGCTGGTCGGTAATCCGCAGACCGCGTTCGGCGCACAGGGCTTCAAGGTCGATCGTCTGGGTCAAGGTTCCGCCTGCGTTATTGTCGATAATGATATTCGTTTTCGGCGCAAAGAAAAGCGCCCCGTAAGCCATAGAGGCACGGGGCGCTTCACTCAAGCACGGGCGAAAAGCCCGCCCGAAAGGATCAGACGGCTTTCTTGCGGCCGCGCTTCTGGCCGGGCTTGCGCCCCAGGCCGATTTTCTTGGCCAGGACGCGGCGCGTCTCGGCATAATCGGGGGCGACCATCGGATAATCGGCGGGCAGGTTCCACCGCTCGCGATATTCATCCGGGGTCATACCGTGATCGGTCATCAAATGGCGCTTGAGCATCTTCATCTTCTTGCCGCAATCGAGGCAGACGATGTGATCGTTCTTCAACGAAGCGCGCACCGAAACCGCAGGTTCGGGCCGTTCTTCAACCGCCGCGTGTGTGCCCAGCCCGGCGAGTGCGCCGTAAACATTCTGGATCAGCGAAGGCAGCGTGTCGACATCGACATTGTTGTTGGCGACATGCGCAGTGATGATATCCGCAGTCAGCGTAATCAGCATTTCGTTCGTGTCGGATTCGGTAGTATCCATTTGCACCTCTTTGATTGCGTACCCGTTGTTTTCGCCCGTTCTCGTTTAGCGGAACCGGCTGGGAGTGCGCTTTGCGCCAATTGTTTCCCCTTCTCAAGTGCATTCGCACCATTTCCGGGAAAAAATTCGACGAATTACGTGTTATAATACAAAACTGCTATTGATTCGCAAGTTAACCAATATCGAGTGCAAAAGTAATCGCGTCTATCGGGCCTCCCACCCCGCCGCGATAATAGCCGCGACGTAATCCCACCTGCACAAATCCGAATTGCCGATAGAGATGCAGCGCCGGATTGCCGCAGCGCATTTCCAGAAACAGTTTCACCGTCCCGCGCGCGCGCGCCTCGGCAATGAATTCACTCAGCAATTTGCGCCCCACGCCGGTTCCGCGAAATTGCGGACGCACCGCGATCAGCAGCAATTCCTCTTCGTCCAGTGCCTGCCGCGACAGGGTGAAGCCGGTGGCCTGTTCAGGATCGCATGCGTCGCCTGCTTCCCAGCCCGACAGGGTGAAGTGGGTGTTGGGCGTCACCAGCGCATCGGCCACCTGTCGCCGCGTCCACGCCTCGCCATAGGCGCTGTCGAAGGCTTCGCGCATTATCACCATGATCGCATCGACCGGATCGCCCATCAAGCGGCTCCCGGAAGCCGCGAATCGGGCAGGTTTGCATCGGGCAGTCTTGCATCAGGTGCCCGGCCATAGATCGGGGCAAGGCTGGCGGTGAGCAGGCCCGGTGCCAGCAGATGCGCGCTGCGGGCATCGGGCAGGACTTCGAGCGCGACCGCGCCCGGCCCCGCGCCCTGTATCAGTTCGGCTGCCCTGCTGCCTGCGGCCAGCGTATGGCAATAGCTTCTGCGTGCGGCTTCGGGCGATTGCGAGACGGGCGGGGATTCGGGCATCCCCCGCGCATCGAAG
>JBGSLI010000249.1:0-3985 GCA_041740775.1 Alteraurantiacibacter sp.
GCCCGCCAGCACGTCGCCCCCATCCACGCCGCGATGGCGGCCGTGGCCGCGATAGCGACTGCCGCGATAACGATTTCCGCGATAGCGGTGCTGGTTTGCCGCTTCGGGCGCGCCGGTTTCCACCGCCACATCAGCCGAGGCGATGCCCATCGGCGGGAGATCAAGCGCGGCGGCGGGCGTGGCGCCCATTGAAATCGCCGCGGCTATCGCGGCAAAGCTGGCAATTCGGCTTGGCTTGGCATTCATCGGACCGGCCCCTGCTGGTATGGGAAGCATAAGGGCTTAGGCGGCCCAGGCTGTCGTCAGCCTGAACCGCCCTGCCCCCCGCAGCTTGCGGAACTATCGCGGATCAAAGCCCGCGAAGCCCGTTGAAATCGACATCGATCACACGCCCGTTCCGATATTCGCATTCGAACCGGCCTTCATCCCAGCCATTGTTGCGATAGCCCCGGCGATAATCGTCGCGGTAGCCGCGCCCGCGATAGGAATTGCGCACCGCGATCCGGCCTTCGATTTCGTATCCGCGCCGATCACGTTCGACATCGTGGATTTCGTAAACCTCGGCGCGCGATCCGCTGTAACGCTGTGCTGCGCGTTCGGCGGCGGCAACGCATTGCTCCACCGCGCGGCGGCCGGAATGGCGGCCATAGCCATCATAACCGTTGGAATAGCCGCGATGGCCCCGGTCACCATAGTCGCGGTCGCGGTCGCTGCGATCCTGTCGGTAATTGCGATCATTGCGGTCATAGCGATCATTGTCGTCGCTGGCGGCGATAATGGCGGCAAGGCCACCCAGGACCACCGCGCCGGCGATCACTTCGCCCGAAGAGATCCTGTCGTCGTCACGATCGCGGTACCGATCCTGTGCGGCGGCGGGAGAGGCGGCAGTCAGCGCCATCGCGCCAGCCGCAAGGCCTGCGAGCGTTCGCCTGGCAAGGGGTTTGGTCATGGTCTTCATCGGGCTTCTCCTTCCGGTGCGGCGGCGGCTCTGCCACCGACAGGAATGGGAATAACCCGCAGGCCGTGAGGCGAGGCTGAACCCGCCCGTTAGCCACTGTTCATAAAACAGGTCTTTTTTATGAACGCGCTACTCCTGCGGGTTCAGCCCGGTCCAGAAGGCGAGGAAGGCGGCGATGTCGGCGGCTTCCTCGATCGCCTTGTCGGTCGGCTTGCCCGAACCGTGGCCCGCGCGGGTTTCGATCCGGATCAGCTGCGGCCGATCGCCCAGATTGGCGGCCTGCAGGGCGGCGGTGTATTTGAAGCTGTGCCCCGGCACCACCCGATCATCGGTATCCGCCGTTGTTACCAGCAGCGCGGGGTAATCGGTATCGGCCCGGATATTGTGCAGCGGGGAATAGGCGCGCAAGATGCGCCAGTCTTCCTCGCGGTCGGGATAGCCGTAATCGTCCACCCAATATCGCCCGGCGGTCCAGCGGTCGAAGCGCAGCATGTCCATCACCCCGACAGCCGCATTGCCCGCCGCGAACAGATCTGGCCGCTGGTTTGCCACCGCGCCCACCAGCAGCCCGCCGTTGGAGCCGCCCTGGATGGCGAGGCCGTCTTCCGGGGTGATACCTTGCGCGATCAGGAATTCGCCCGCGGCGATGAAATCATCGAACACATTCTGCTTGTTCGCGCGCCGCCCGGCATCGTGCCACGCCTTGCCATATTCGCCGCCGCCGCGAATATTCGCCATTACGAAAGCACCACCCGCCTGCACCCAGGCAAGGCGGCTGGGCGAAAAGCCGGGGGTGAGCGAGACATCGAACCCGCCGTAACCGTAGAGCAGCGTGGGCACCGCTTCCCCGCTGGCCGCCACATCGGCGCGGCGGACGATGAACATCGGCACGCGCGTGCCGTCACGGCTTTGATAAAACCGCTGTTCCACGGTGAAATCATCGGGATCGAAGCCGATCTGCGGCGCGGCGAACACGCTCGTCTCGCCGCTTGCCACATCATAGCGATAGATGGTGGCGGGGCGATTGAAGCTGGTGAAGCTGTAGAAAGTTTCGTCGCTATCCGGCCCGCCCCCGAAGCCGCCCGCGCTGCCCAGCCCGGCAAAGGCGATTTCGCGCACCGGCGTGCCTTCCAGCGTCATCACATAGGCGCGGGAGCTGGCGTCCTCCAGATATTCCACCACCAGATGATTGCCGATCATCGAAGCACCGGCAATCGGCTGTTCGCGTGTCGCCAGCACCTCATGCCAGCCCGCTTGCGCATCGGCCATGTCGATCGAAACCACGCGATAGAGCGGCGCATCCTTGTTGGTTACGAACCACAGCTGCGAATCCACGCTTTCGATCAGGCTCCAGCTGTTTTCGAACCCGGTGACGATCCGGCGCGCGGCCCAGCCGCTCGCCTCGCGCGCGGAAAGATCGATGGCGTGGACTTCGTAACGCGAATCGGTGCCGATGGAGGAAGTGATGATCGCCCAGCGGCCATCGTCGCTGACACGCGCAGTATGGTTGCGCTCGGGATGGTCGGGCGTTGCAAACACCAGCTCGTCTGCCGCCTGATCGCTGCCGAGGCGGTGGAAATAGATCTGCTGGTTGAGGTTGAGCGCCTGGAAATCCGCGCCCTCTGCGGGTTCGGGAAAACGCGAATAAAGGAAACCTTCCTCGCCCACCCAGCTGAGGCCGGAGAATTTCACCCAGCGGATATCACCGCCGATTGGCTCACCCGTTGCCACATCCATCACGCGCACAATGCGCCAGTCGCTGCCGCCGTCCTGCACGCTGTAGAGCAGCTTGGTGCCATCGGGGGACGGCACCCAGCTATCGAGCGCGGTGGCGCCATCATCGGCCCAGGCGTTGGGATCGATCAGCAGCCGCGGCTCTCCATCCAATCCGTCGCGCACATACAGCGGAGACTGGTTCTGCAGGCCCGAATTGCGGGTGTAGAAATAACGCCCGCCTGCCTCGCGCGGGGTGGAAAAGCGTTCGTAATCGTAAAGTTCGCCGATCCGTTCGGCAAACCAGCCGCGCGCGGGCAGGTGTTCCAGATAGGCGTCTGTTACCGCATTCTGCGCCTCCACCCAGGCGGCGACTTCCTCGCTGCTGCGCACATCGTCTTCCAGCCAGCGATAGGGATCGGCCACTTCCGCGCCGAAATGGGTTTCCACCACTTCGCCACGGCGGGTTTCGGGATATTGGGGAGCGTTCATGTCCTGCGCACTAGCGGGAATGGCAAGCGTGGCAAGCAGCGCTGCCGCAGCGATCAGATTGTGTGTCATGCGACCTCGTTCTGGCGAGTTGTTTCACATGATACTTGGGCAGAAATACCCGCAATTGCAATGCGCAATCGCCGCTATTGCTCCAGCGCGGCCAGCACATCGCGGGTGAAGGCGGTGATATCGAAGCCGCTGCCCCCCGCCGGGTCCTCCCCGCGACGCACGATCACCACATCGCGGCTGGGCACCACCACGATATATTGCCCGCGATTGCCCTGCGCGGCAAAGGTATCGGGCGGCACGCCTTCCGAATTGTTCATCAGCCACCACCCTGCGCCATAGCCCAATGCCCCGCCCGGCTGCGGGCCGGAGGGTGTGGAGATGTAGTCCACCCAGCCTTCGGGCAGGATACGGGTGCCATCGGCCAGCAGGCCGTCGTTGAGATGCAATTGGCCGAGCCGCACCAGATCGGGCGCGGTGGCCCAGACCTGGCTGGAGAGCACGTAATTGCCCTGCCAGTCGGTCTCGGCGACGGTGTTGTACATCCCGAGTGTCGAAAAGAGTTCGGCAGGCGGATGATCGGCAAAGGTGCTCTCGATCGCCTGCACCGCCGCCAGCGTATCATTGTTGGCATAGCGAAACTGCGTGCCGGGCGCGCGGATCAGTGGCCAGTCCACCACCACCTCGTCCACGGTGGCACCACCGAAATAGAGCGCGTCGGTGCGGTTGCCCGGCGTATCCGAATAACGGCCCGAAGCCATGCGCAGCGCATGATCTATTGTGATGGCGCGGCGCGGATCGGCCTCGCCTTCGCCC
>JBGSLI010000250.1:0-2861 GCA_041740775.1 Alteraurantiacibacter sp.
CGGAAATGACCGAAGATGGTCCGCGCCCGGCGCATATCAAAGACCGCGTCCGCGCCCTCGGCCCGACCGTGCGGCCCGACCTTGGATACAAAGCCGCAGAGGAACGCGGCTGGGACTGGGTGATCTGATGTATCAATATGATCAATATGACCAGGCGATGGTGGACGCCCGCGTGGAGGAATTCCGCGATCAGGCGCGCCGCCGGATGGAAGGAAAGATCACCGAGGACCAGTTCAAGCCGTTGCGGCTGATGAACGGGCTCTATCTGCAATTGCACGCCTACATGCTGCGCGTTGCCGTCCCCTATGGCACGCTTTGCAGCCGCCAGATGCACGCGCTGGCGGACATCGCCGACAAATATGACAAGGGCTACGGCCATTTCACCACGCGGCAGAACATCCAGTACAACTGGATCAAGCTGGAGGAAGCGGCGGACATTCTGGCCGATCTCGCCAGGGTGGAAATGCACGCCATCCAGACCAGCGGCAATTGCATCCGCAACATCAGTTCGGATCATTTCGCAGGGGCCGCGTCGGATGAGGTGGCAGACCCGCGCCCCTATGCCGAATTGCTGCGGCAGTGGTCCAGCTTCCATCCCGAATTCTGCTATCTGCCGCGCAAGTTCAAGTTTGCGGTAATCGCCAGCCAGCGTGATCGCGCGGCGATGCGGCTGCACGATATCGGCATCAATATCGTGAAGAATGCGGCAGGCGAACTGGGCGCGGCCTTCTATGTCGGCGGCGGCATGGGCCGCACCCCGATGATCGCCCCGCTGATCCGCGATTTCGTTCCGCTCGATCAGTTGATTACCTATGCCGAGGCCTGCCTGCGGGTTTACAACCGCCATGGTCGGCGCGACAACAAGTACAAGGCGCGGATCAAGATCCTCGTGCATGAACTGGGCGCGGCGGAATACGCCCGGCAGGTGGAGGAGGAATTCGCCCACCTGCTCGATCAGGGCGTGGAACCGCCGCTGGCCGAACTGGAGCGGATCAAGGGCTTTTTCCCCGATATGCCGTTCAAATCGGGCCTGCCTGCAAAGGCAGACCGCTCGAACTCCGATTTCGCGCTGTGGATGGATCGCAACACCCATAAGCACAAGGCGCCCGGCTATGCCTCTGCTGTCATCAGCCTGAAGCCAGTGGGCGGCATCCCCGGCGATGCCAGCGCCGCGCAGATGCACCTGATGGCCGATCTGGCAAAGGAATTCAGTTTCGACGAATGCCGGGTGATGCACACGCAGAACATCGTTCTGCCGCATGTCGAAATCGCCCGCCTGCCCGAAGTCTGGGCCAGGCTGGATGAAGCCGGACTGGGCACCGCCAATCTTGATCAGATCGGCGATATCATCGCCTGCCCCGGCCTCGATTATTGCAGCCTCGCCAACGCCCGGTCGATCCCCGTGGCGCAGCAAATATCGCAACGTTTCGCCGCCAGCGGCAAGGGCGATGTGCTGGGCGAACTGAAGCTGAAGATTTCAGGCTGCATCAACGCCTGCGGGCACCACCACGCGGGCCATATCGGCATTCTCGGCGTCGACAAGAAGGGGGTGGAAAACTACCAGCTCCTGCTCGGCGGGAGCGAGGCGGAGGACGTTTCGCTGGCAAAGATAACCGGCCCCGGATTTGACGAGGCGGGCATCGTTTCCGCGGTTGAAAAGGTGGCTGACACCTATCTGGCGCAGCGACAGGACGGAGAACGCTTTATCGATACCTATCGCCGCATTGGCATGGATAGCTTCAAGGAGGCGCTGTATGGCTGACGATCTGGGTGTGGGCCGCGACGAGGTGCAGTTCCGCTTCCGCGACGACGAAGCGGCAGATGGCGCGCAGGTTACCGTCGACGCCTTCCTCGAACAGACCAATGCCACCGCTGTGCGGATCGAACCGGGCGATGATGCACGCGCGCTGCTCGGACATCTCGACCGGATAAGGCTGGTGGAGGTGAATTTCCCCAGCTTCGGCGATGGGCGAGGCTATTCCGCCGCGCGCATCCTGCGCGAACACGGATATGCTGGCGAATTGCGCGCGGTGGGCGATGTGCTGGTGGACCAGATCGCGCATATGCGCCGCTGCGGATTTGACAGCTTCGCCCCCGATCACGCGCTCGACGAGGCCGATGCGGCCGCCGCTTTCGAACGCTGGCCGCACGTCTATCAGTCCGCCGCCGATGCCGCGCTGCCGATCTGGAAACTGCGCCATGGGTGAAGCTGCCCGGCGGATCGACCGGATCGATACCGCACCCGCTTTCACGCAAGGCGATGCCGATGCACTCAACGCCCGCTTTGTCGGTGTGGAAACGCTGGCGATGCTGCGCACGCTGTTTGCCGAAGCCACGCTGGGCAAGGTGGCGGTTGTGTCCAGCTTCGGCACCGAAAGCGCGGTGCTGCTCGATCTGGTGGCGCGGGCAGATGCCAGCGTGCCGGTGGTCTTCGTCGATACGCTGAAAATGTTTGAAGAAACGCTGGCCTATCGCAACACGCTGATCGAACGCTTCGGGATCGTCAACGCCAGCGTGGTGCAGCCCGATCTGCAGATGCTGGCACAGAAGGACGAAACCGGCCTCAGATGGTCCTACGATCCCGATGGCTGCTGCGCGATCCGCAAGGTGGAGCCGCTGGCGCGCGCCAAGGCCGGGCTGGACAGCTGGATTTCGGGACGCAAGGCGTTCCAGTCGGTAACCCGGCAGGACATCCCGAGGTTCGAGGTGGAGGACGGGCGATTGAAGCTCAACCCGCTGGGCGATTGGGTGAAGGCCGATCTCGAAGCCTATTTTGCCGAGCGCGATCTGCCGCGCCACCCGCTGGAGGCGCAGGGCTTTCTGTCGGTCGGCTGTGCGCCCTGCACATCGCCTGTGGCCCC
>JBGSLI010000251.1:0-1535 GCA_041740775.1 Alteraurantiacibacter sp.
CGAGGTGAGCGCCACGCTCCACCCGGTCGAAGGATCGAATATCGGCACCGTCTATCGCCTGCCCGCTGGCTGGAACGGGCGCGTGCTCGGCATCGGCGGCGGGGCGTGGCTGGGCAATACCAGCCTGATGGCGGCACGCGACGGGCTGACCAAAGGTTTTGCCACCATGCAGACCAATGGCGGGCACACCAGCCCCGATCCCTGGGGCAATGACTGGGTGATCAATCCGGTGCAGGCCGAAGATTTCTCCCACCGCGCGATCCACGCGATGACCGAGGCGGGAAAGCAGGTGGTGGCCGCCTTCTATGGCCGCGCGCACGAAAGCGCGGTTTATGCCGGATGTTCGACCGGCGGGCGCATGGGGCTGATGGAGGTGCAGCGTTATCCGGCCGATTACAATGCGGCGATCATCGGTGCGCCGGTCTATACCCTGCAGGTGCAGACCAGCGCGGTGCTGCGCAACCAGACCTTTGCCGCGCCCGGCGCAGGCTTCACCCCGGCGCAATTGCAGATGGTGCAGACCGCCGCGCTCGCGCAATGCGATTCAGATGACGGGCTGGCCGATGGCATCATCAACGCGCCCGATCAATGCCATTGGCAGCCACGCACGCTGCAATGCCAGCCGGGGCAGAGCGAGGACTGCCTCAGTCCGCCGCAGGTGGCGGCGCTCACCGCCGCCTATACCGGCATCCACGCATCGGACGGCAGCTGGGCAATGCACCCGATGCGGCGCGGGGGCGAGGCCGCCTGGGGTTTCTTCAACCGAACCGATGGCAGCGGGCAGAACGCCGATCCCACGCGCGGCGGCGGGCTGATGGGATTGCAGCCGGTGATCTTCGGCACAAGGCCGGTGGATTGGGAAAACTTCACCGATGCCGATTACCTCGCCGTGCGCCATTCCCCCTTCGCCGCGATGTATGAAGCGGCGCGGCCGGACCTGTCCGCCTTTTTCCGGCGTGGCGGGCGGCTGATGCTGTGGCATGGCGAAAACGATGCCGGCCCCTCCCCCGTATTGTCCGAGGATTATGCCCGCGCGGTGTTGGCCGCAAATCCGCAGGCAGGCGAAGCCTTCCGCTATTTCACCATCCCCGGCATGGGCCATTGCGCGGGCGGTCCCGGCGCGGACATGATCGATTATCTGGCCGCGATGAGCGACTGGATGGACAGCGGCGAGCCACCCGAACGTCTGATCGGCACCAAGGCGGATAGCAGCATCACCCGCCCGCATTGCGCCTGGCCCGGTGCGGCGCGTTACGATGGCAGCGGCAATGCCAATGATCCCGCCAACTGGCAGTGCCGCCCGCGCAGCTGAGCGGTTCAGAACCCGTCGAAGAAAATGCGCGTCCTCACCGCCGGTTGCCGGGACGCTGGCACCGCTTGCGCGCGGCGCTTTGCGGCAAGATTGGTGGTGACCAGCCCGCTGACCGGCAGACGGGCGTGAACCAGCCCGTCTCCGCTTGCTGGTAACGGCGGTGGTGGAACGGGTGGGGGCAGTGACATCGCCTCGCGCGCAGGTTCGGGCGGGCTGGGTTCCA
>JBGSLI010000252.1:0-2194 GCA_041740775.1 Alteraurantiacibacter sp.
TGGCTGTTGCGCGACGAGATTGCTCCGGCCGAACGCGCGCTCGGCCCGGCGATGCAGCACGATATCTCGGTGCCGGTGGCCGAGATGGCGCGCTTCGTCGCCGCCACCGTGCCCAGGGTGGAGGCCGCCTTTCCCGGCTGCCGCGCGGTCGCCTTCGGGCATCTGGGTGACGGCAATGTGCATTTTCACGTGCTCGCCCCGGCAGACGCAACGCCAGGTGAATGGGAAAATGGCCAGGGCAAGGCGATCAGCACCTTCGTGCATGACGAGGTGACCGCCTGGGGCGGATCGATCAGCGCCGAACACGGCATCGGCCAGTTGAAGCGGGCTGAACTGGCGCGGCTGGGCGATCCGGTGCATCTGGCGATCCTGCGGGCGGTGAAGCACGCGCTCGATCCGGATGGCCTGCTCAATCCGGGCAAGTTGATCCCGCTCGATGTCGAGGTTGCCGGATAACGCGCACTGCAACTTGCACCCGGCGGCGGCAGGCATTAAGGCCCGCCCGCAATATTCCGGTATCCCGGCCGGGGAGCGATCCCGCTGCCGGTGATGCCAACCGACAATCCTGACCGGAGAGATTACTATGGCCAGCGCGCCCAATCCCAGCCTGCCCGTTCTTTACAAGGAACTCGTGCCCCTCAACAGCAATGATCACGCCGGTTGGAAGGGCCGCACCACGGACAAGGCGCCCTGGGTAGCGGGCCAGCACGCGATTCCGCTGACGGTGGAGGAATTTCCCATTGCGCAGCGCGATTATCCGATCGTCTTCTCCGCCGGTGAACGCCCGGTGCCGCTGGCGCTGATGGGCCTGAATGAAGGCGTCAACGTGTTCTTCAACGATGACGGAACGCCGATCGGCACGCCCTATGTGCCCGCCTATGTGCGCCGCTACCCCTTCCTGCTCGCGCGCCTGCAACAGGGTTCGGACAATCTATCGCTGTGCTTTGATCCGTCGAGCGATCTGGTGGGCGATTTTGACGAAGGGCAGGCCCTGTTCGATGCCGACAAGCAGCCCAGCGAACACACCAGAAACCTCCTCCAGTTCTGCGAGAAGTTCGAGGAGGCGGGCAACCGCACCCAATTGTTCATGGACGAACTGGCCAAGCACGATCTGCTGATGGACGGCGAAATCGCCATCCAGCGCCGCGACAAGCCCGACCAGCCCTTCACCTATCGCGGCTTCCGCATGGTGAACCAGGACAAGCTGCGCGAACTGCGCGGCGATCAACTGCGCACGTGGAACCAGAACGGCCTGCTGCCGCTGATCTTCGCGCATCTGTTCTCGCTCGATCTGATGCGCACGATCTTTGCGAAACAGGCGGAAATGGGCAAGGGCCCGCTGGCGGCGGAATTCGCCAATGGCGCGGCGGCGAGCGTGCCGATTCCGCAGGCGTAATCGCACAAGTTTGCGGAATGGCGGGAAGAATCGCGCGGCGCGGGCTGAAAAAGCTTCGCGCCGCGACACTTGCGCCTTGAATAGCCGGAATAACGATCCTATGTCGGAATTGTCCGGCTGGCGCTCCCCTCATGGCCTGGTCGGATTGGTGCACCTTGGTGCACCTCCTCCCTGAACCTTGGCCGCCTCGTGCATAACGCACGGGGCGGTTTTTTCATGGGGAAGAATTGCGGCTAAGGAAGGGGAAGCGCCTATTCGGCTGCCTCTGCAATCCCGCCGGCGAAACCGCTGATTTCCCCGGCCAGGCGGCGGACGAGCCCCGCTACCACGCGCACGGTATCGTCAAGCCCCGGCCCCTGATGGCGCAGATCCCGATCGAGATAGGCGGTGCGGCAGATTTCCAGCTGCATCGCGCTGATCCCGCGCCCCGGCACCCCGTGCCGATCGAGCACATAGCCGCCGTCATAGGGCCGGTTGTGCGCAGCGCGCGCGCGGCAGTGCTCGAAGTGTTCGAATGAAGCGGTAACCAGCCGGTTGTCGCACGATCCTCCGAAGCGATCGCCGATGACGTAATCCACCGCCGGATCATCCCCCGTCTTGGGGCCGAGCGGCGGCATCGAATGCAGATCGAGCAGCAGCGCCGCGCCCCAGCGATCGCGCATCACCTCCAGCATCTGCCCCAGCGTTGCGTGATAGGGCTGGTGGATCGCCTCGATCCGTTCGGAAAGCTCGCTGCGATCGAGCGGCGCGTGCCACAATTCACCCAGCCCCGGCAGGCGCCGGGGGACCAGCCCCAGC
>JBGSLI010000253.1:0-1618 GCA_041740775.1 Alteraurantiacibacter sp.
GCCAGGGCGAAAGGTTCGAGGAGCAGGAGCGCCGCCCTGCGCTGCGCGGCCCGGCGGTGCTGGCGCATGAAATCAAGAACCCGCTCGCCGCCATTCGCGGCGCGGCGCAATTGCTGGCGCGCAAGGCGGGCGAGGGCGAGCAACGGCTCACCAGCCTGATCACCGATGAAGTCGACCGGATCGCGCAATTGATCGACCGGATGCAGCGATTGGGGCGCGAACGATCCGAACCGCTGTCCCCGGTCAATCTGCATCAGGCGATTCGCCGGGCGATTGAAACGGTGCGGCTGACCAGTGCGGATGCCATCGCCTGGCGCGAGGAATTCGATCCCTCGCTGCCCCCCGTGCTCGCCAACGAAGGCGCGCTGGTGCAGGTGCTGATCAATCTGCTGGGCAATGCCCGCTATGCCGCGATGGCCAGTGCCGCGCCGCAGGTGGTGATCCGCACGCGCTTTGCCAGCGGGCTGGTGATGAATGTCATCCGGCTGGGCCGCCCGGTCAAACTGCCGATCGAAGTGCAGGTGAGCGACAATGGCGGCGGGGTGGACCCGGCGCTGCGCGATCATATCTTCGAACCCTTCGTTTCCAGCAAGGCGAACGGGCAGGGGTTGGGGCTGGCGCTGGTGCAGAAACTGGTGCGCGACATGGATGGCCGCGTGGGCCACGAACGCGACGAGGCAGGCGGGTGGACGCATTTCCGCATCCATCTGCCGGTTTCGCGATAAAGCAGGAAGGAAACGCCGCATGGGCCGCTCGGCTTTGCTGGTAGAGGACGACAGGGCCATCGCCACGGTAATCGTGGCGGGGCTGGAGGATGAAGGCTTTGCGGTAACGGTGCGCGACAGCGTGGCCGGGCGCGACGGGGCGCTGGCGGCGGATGGTTACGACGTGATGCTGACCGATGTAATGCTGGCCGATGGAGACGGGATCGCCACGCTGGGCGATGTGCGCCGCGCCTATCCCGCCATGCCGGTGATAATCCTTTCGGCGCAGAACACGCTAGATACCGCGGTGCGCGCTACCGATGGCGGGGCCTTCGAATATTTTCCCAAACCCTTCGATCTCGACGAGCTGGTGCGCGCGGCGCGGCAGGCGGCGGATTCGCATGGGCGCAAGCAGGGGGCAGGTGCGGAAGAGCAGCCCGAAGGCCTGCCGCTGATCGGCCGCAGCCGCCCGATGCAGGATGTCTATCGCCTGATAACCCGTGTGCTCCACAATGATCTGACCGTGCTGGTGCTGGGCGAAAGCGGGACGGGCAAGGAACTGGTGGCCGAAGCGATCCATCAGCTTGGCAGCCGCAAATCCGCCCCCTTCGTGGCGGTCAACACCGCGGCCATCCCGCGCGAGTTGATCGAAAGCGAATTGTTCGGGCACGAGAAGGGCGCGTTCACCGGCGCCACCGCGCGCAATATCGGCAAGTTCGAGGAAGCCGACGGCGGCACGCTATTTCTCGACGAGATCGGCGACATGCCCGCCGAGGCGCAGACGCGGCTGCTGCGGGCGCTGCAATCGGGCCGCATCCGCCGCGTGGGGGGAGCCGAGGAAATCGCCGTCAACGTCCGCATTATCGCCGCCACCAATCGCGATCTGGCCCCGCTGATCGCCGATGGGCGGTTCC
>JBGSLI010000254.1:0-2703 GCA_041740775.1 Alteraurantiacibacter sp.
GCGCTGCGCTGCGTGGGCGGGCAGTTCAACGGCCGTCTGCTGTTCCGCAACGACGACGAACGCCGCCGCGCCCACAAGTTGGGGATCGAGGATCTCGATCGCATTTACCGGCTGGAAGACCTGGCCAGGGGCGACTGCATCTTTGCCGCGACCGGGGTCACCTCCGGCTCGCTGCTCGACGGGGTAAAGCGCATCCGCCGCCCCAATGGCGATAGGGTGATGACTACCGAAAGCGTGGTGATGCGCGCGAGTTCGGGCACGGTGCGCTGGGTGCGGTGTGAGCACCGAATATAGGGTCAGGATGTGAAGTTGCCCTGCGGCGCGACCTATGCCGCGCTCACCAGCAATTTGTCGATCTTGCGCCCGTCCATGTCGATCACTTCGAAGCGCCAGCCCTGATCGGTAAAATATTCGCCTTCCGCGGGCAGGCGTTTGAGCACGAACAGCGCGAAGCCTGCTGCGGTTGCGAATTCGCGGCCGTCGGGAAAATCCAGCCCCAGCCGCTCGGCCAGCGCATCGGCGGACAGCGCGCCCGATACCAGCAGCGATCCGTCCTCGCGCTCGACGATCATCGGCGTATCGCCTTCGTCCTGGTGGCTGGCGAAATCGCCGGCGATCGCCGCCAGCAGATCGGCGGTGGTGACGATGCCGTCCAGATGGCCGTATTCGTCGTGCACCATCACCATCCCGCTGCCCGATTGCTGGAGCACCCGCAGCGCGTCCATCGCATCGAGCTGATCGGGCACCACCTGGCTCTTGCGCAAGATGTCAGCCAGATTGACCGGCTCCCCGGTGAGCAGCAGCGCCAGCAATTCGCGCACCTTGATCACGCCGATAACCTTATCGGGCGTGCCTTCGGCCACTGGCAGCAGCGAATGTGGCGATTCTTCGATAACGCGGCGCATTTCTGCTTCATCCGCCCCGGCATCGAGCCAGTCGATCTCGGTCCGCGGGGTCATCAATTCGCGCACCGGGCGATCCTGCAATCGCATGATGCCCGAAAGGATCGCGCGTTCCTGTTCTTCGATCACGCCGGTGAGGGTGGCATCGGCAAAGATCATCTGCAATTCCTCCGCCGTCAGCCGGTGATCGCCCTTGTGGCGGATACCCAGCAGCGACAGCAGCAGGTTGGACGAGGTGTCGAGCAGCCAGACGAAGGGCTTGGAAACCTTCGCCAGCAGGTCCAGCGGCAGCGCCATGATGATCGCCACCGGCTCCGCCGCGCGCAGGGCAAGCTGTTTTGGCACCAGTTCGCCGATCACCAGGCTGAGAAAAGTGGTGACGGCGATGACCACGACATAGCCGATATTGTCGGCAATATCGGCGTCCACCCCCAGCAGCGCGATGCGATTGCCTACCGGCTCGCCCAGCGCCGCGCCCGAAACCGCGCCGTTGATGATCCCGATCAGGGTAATGCCGATCTGCACGGTGGACAGGAATTTGCCCGGTTCCGCCGCCAGCCGCATCGCTACCGCCGCGCTTTTGCTGCCCTTCTCGGCCGCCATCCGCAGCCGCGCGGTGCGCGCGGAAACGATTGCCAGCTCGGACATGGCGAAAACGCCATTGAGCACGATCAGGAAAGCGAGAGCGGCGAGGTAATGCCAGGGGAACGGATCCATCAGGCCTGCCGCGCTAGCAGATAAGCCGCGCGGTGCGAAGCATCAGCTTTACGACAAGTTACGGAACGGCTTGCCGGTTAAAGCGTTTGGGCAAGTGCAATATCGAATTGATCGCGCGAACCTTGCGTGATTTGCGGAGGGAAAATACATGCAATCCAGAAAAATCCTCGTCTCGTCCATCGGCGCGCTTGCGCTGATCGGCACCACCAGTGCCTGCGTTACCGATCCCAACACCGGCAATCAGGTCATTTCGCGCACCGCCATCGGCGGCATCGGCGGAGCCGGCCTTGGCTATCTGCTTGGTGGCATCGTGGGCGGCAAGACCGCGCGCATCGTCGGCGCGGGCATCGGCGCGGCGGCAGGCGGCTATGTCGGTTATCGGATGGACGAACAGATCCGCGAACTCGACGAGGTTACCGCCGGAACGGGCGTGGACGTTGGCCAGACCGAAGACGGCAGCGGGATTCTGGTGCGTTTTCCCGATGTCACCTTCGCCACCAATTCAACCACCGTTTCCCCCGCCATGCGCGACGTGCTCGATGGCGTGGCGTCCAACCTTGTCAATCGGCCGCAATCGCTGATCGACGTGATGGGCCACACCGATTCGACCGGCAGCGACCAATACAATCTCGATCTGTCGCGTCGTCGCGCCGAATCGGTCGCCAACTACCTCGTCTCGCGCGGGGTATCGCGCGCCCGGATCGAAACGCTCGGCTATGGCGAGCAGTTTCCGATCGCCGACAACACCACCGACAGCGGCCGCTCGCAGAACCGCCGGGTGGAAATCCGCATCACCCCGGTAACGCAGGCGGATGTGGACGCTGCCTATTGATAGGACCGCTCTGGTCCGGCGGAAAGGGCGTCCCGCGAAGGGCGCCCTTTTCCTTTTGTGTGCTGCGGCGCTGGCAACGATTCCATTGCGCGGAATTATTCCCCCGCAATCCGCGCCGCGCGTTCGGCCAGCCGGTCCACCGCCGCCGCATGGATGGCAGGGGCAGTAACGAGCAGACCGAAGGCGCGCGGATCGCGCTTGTTATAGGCCAGCGGCTGGCCGAAGGCGTCAGACACCCGCGCGCCTGCCTCG
>JBGSLI010000255.1:0-3856 GCA_041740775.1 Alteraurantiacibacter sp.
CGGCCTATCGCCGTCACGGCCACCCGCTGCCGCCCGAAACGCTTGAAATGGCCAGGGCCGCCGATGCGGTGCTGTTCGGCGCGGTGGGTGACCCTGGCTGCGACGGGCTGGAGCGGCATCTGCGGCCTGAACAGGCGATCCTGGGCCTGCGCAGCGCGCTCGGCCTGTTCGCCAATCTTCGCCCCGCCACGATGTTTGCCGGGCTGGAGGATATGTCCGCGCTCCGGCCCGAAATCGCCCGCCGCATCGATCTGCTGATCGTGCGCGAATTGAACGGGGATGTGTATTTCGGTGAAAAGGCGTGCCGCATACTCGATGACGGGCGGCGGCAGGGCTATGATTTCATGTCCTATGCCGAAGACGAGGTGCGCCGCATCGCGCATGTCGCCTTCCGCGCCGCGCAGGGCAGGCGCGGGCGATTGTGCAGCGTGGACAAGGCCAATGTGCTGGAAACCAGCCAATTGTGGCGCGATGTGGTGATCGAAACCGCCGCCGAATATCCCGATGTCGCGCTCAGTCACATGTATGTCGATAATGCCGCGATGCAGCTGGTGCGCGATCCGGGCCAGTTCGATGTGGTGGTCACCGGCAATCTGTTTGGAGACATTCTGTCCGACCAGGCCAGCATGTGCGTGGGTTCGATCGGCCTGCTCGCCAGCGCAGCGCTGGGTGAGCGGCAGACCGGGTTCGGCACCTTCGGCCTGTTCGAACCCATCCACGGCAGCGCGCCCGATATTGCGGGGCAGGGCAAGGCCAACCCGATGGCGATGATCCTCTCGCTCGCCATGCTGCTGCGCCATTCGTTGGGGCGCGAGGCGGAGGCGTTGCAGGTGGAGGCGGCAGTTTCGGCGGCGCTGGCCGATGGTGTGCGGGGGGCAGACCTTGGCGGCGATGCGGGAACGGCCGAAATTGGCGATGCGGTGCTGGCCCGGTTGTGATGGAGCTGGTCATTGCGAGCGAAGCGAAGCAATCCAGGGCAACTTTTGCAAATGTGCGCAAAGGCTGGACTGGATCGCCGCGTTGCCTGCGGCTCCTCGCAAAGACGAAATAGAGGGTGTTCTTAGTGCCGGTAACCTTATGGTTAACAATTGACCGTATCGCGGGTGCATGGACATGAGTCTTACCGATCTCCATTCCCACGCCGAAGCCGCCTCCGCGCCGCTCGAACTTGCCGTGGTGCTGCCCACGCTGAACGAGCGCGCCAATATCGCGCCGATGGTTGCCCGGCTGGAAGAAGCGCTCGGCCCATCGGGCTGGGAAGCGCTGTTCGTGGACGACAATTCGCACGATGGCACCGCGGAAGAAGCGCGCCGCATCGGCCGCGCCGATAGCCGCATCAGGGTAATCCAGCGGATCGGTCGCCGTGGGCTGGCCAGCGCCGCGATCGAGGGCATGTGCGCTACCGCCGCGCCATTCGTGGCGGTGATGGATGCCGATCATCAGCACGATCCGGCGCTTCTGGCAGAGATGCTGGCGGCGGTGAAATCGGGCGAATACGATCTGGCCTACGCCAGCCGTTTTGCCGAGGGCGGTAATGCCGATGGGCTTTCCTCCAAGAGCCGCGAGCAGGGCAGCCGCATCGCCAATGCGCTCGCCCGCAGGCTGACCGGCACCGAATTGACCGACGCCATGAGCGGCTTCTTCCTGCTGCGCACCGATCAATTGCGTAAACAGGCTGAAAACCTTTCGGGCATAGGGTTCAAGATCATGCTGGATATTCTGGCAACCGGGACCCCGCGCCTCAGAGTGAAGGAATTCCCGTTGAAATTCGCCGAACGCCTGGCAGGGGAAAGCAAGCTCGATCACGGGGTGGTGCTCGATTTCGTCGCGGGCCTCGCCGAACGCTATTTCGGCCGCTTCGTGCCCACGCGCTTCGTGCTGTTCGGTTTGGTGGGGGGATTGGGCGTATTCGTCCATATGGCGGTGCTGGCGGCGATATACTGGCCGCAAAGCATCGGCTTCGGCTGGGCGCAGGCGATCGCGACGATCGTGGCGATGACCTTCAATTTCTGGCTCAACAATCTGCTCACCTATCGCGACCAGAAGCTGGGCGGGGCGGACGGATTGTTCTGGGGCTGGCTTAAATTCTGCGGCGCCTGCGCGGTGGGCGCCTTCGCCAATGTCGCGGTGGCGACCGTGCTTAACGATCAGGGCGTGGTGTGGTGGGCCGCCGCGCTGGTGGGCGTGGTGATCGCGTCGGTGTGGAACTACGCCCTCTCGAGCAGGTTCGTGTGGGGACGATTCCGGTAAGGCCCGCCGGAGCTAAACTTCCCGAAGGCGCGGCATCAACTCCACGAAATTGCACGGGCGATTGCGGCTGTCGAGTTGTTCTGACAGGATCCGGTCCCACCCGTCGCGCACCGCTCCGTTCGAACCGGGCAGGGCGAAGATATAGGTGCCGTCCGCCACGATGGCGCAGGCGCGCGATTGTATGGTGGAAGTGCCGATGGTTTCATAACTGATCCAGCGGAACAGTTCGCCAAAGCCGGTTATGTCGCGCCCGCCCGATGCCTGCCGCACGCGCTCCATCGCTTCGGGGGTCACGTCGCGCCCGGTCAGCCCGGTGCCGCCGGTGGAGATCACCGCATCCACCTCATCATCGGCGATCCATTCCTGCAATTGTGCGGCGATCAGGCCCGCATCATCCTTCAGCAGCGCCCGCCGCGCCAGCGTGTGCCCCTTGGCACAGATGCGGGTGGCAAGGATATCGCCCGATGTGTCATCTTCCGGCCCGCGCGTGTCGGATACGGTAAGCAGCGCGATGTTGAGCGGTTTGAACGCGCGGGTCTCGTCGATAGCCATCAATTGCTCCTGCTTGTCATGTAAACGCGCGCATCATCGGCGGTGCCGGTGGGAAAGCGCGGCCACAGGTTCTGCGCCAGCGCGTGCCTGCTGGGCGATGCAGCATCGGCCTGGCGTTCATACATCCAGTAATTGCGCATCACGATGGCGACATAGCCGCGCGTTTCCCAATAGGGAATCGCCTCCATGTAGAGCAGCGGATCATCGGCATCGTTGATTTCATATTCCCAGCGGCGGACCGGCGTCATGCCGGCGTTATACGCGGCCATGATGACGGGCAGCCGCCCGCCGGTGGCCGGATCATCACGCAGCATCTGCAGATTGCGCTGGCCGAAGGCGAGATTGGTGGGCGGATCGTAGATGTCGATCCCGCTCGCGCTCACTCCCAGCGCGGGCGCGTGCTGGCGCACGGTGATGGGGGTGATCTGCATCAGCCCCTGTGCATTGGCGGGGCTGGTGGCATTGGCGCGAAAGGCGCTTTCCTGCAGGATATGCGCAAAGGCGAGCGCGGGATCGACCTGCCAGCCGCCGGTGGGTGCGATCCGCGGGGCGGGGAAATGCGAGGCCGGGTCCGCCTCTGCCCCGGCGGGTGCATTGTTGGCCATGAACAATTGCGTTTGCGGAAATCCCAGCGCGCGCGCCAGCCGCGAAAGCGACTGGTAATGACGCGGATTACCGATCCGCGCCTGATGCAGCAGCACCGAACTGCCCAGCACATCGCGGCCGATTTCGGCCAGCGCGACGGCGATGCGGACATTGCGGTTTTCGCCCAGCGCCTGCCAGTCCTGCGCGGAAAACTCGGCGTTCTCCACCCTGTCCGGCAAGCGACGGCCAAGCTGTTCGGCAGCGAGCATTCCGTAAAGCGTGCGATCATCGCCCGCCGCATCGACGAGAAAGCGGGTGGCCAGATCGGGCTGGCGGCAGCGCAGCGCCGAACGCGATGCCCAATAAAGCGCGGCACTGCGCAGATCGGGGCTGGCGGCCCCCGCAGCAGAACGCTGGAAGGCATCGCCCGCGATGCCGCAATCATTCAGCCGCCATGCCGCAAGGCCTG
>JBGSLI010000256.1:0-3927 GCA_041740775.1 Alteraurantiacibacter sp.
GGGGCAAGGCCCGGCCCCGCTTTACGTAGCCTGCGCGCTGGCACTGGTGGCGGCGGCGTGCAGCCTGGCGCGGTTTGCGAAGAGGGAGCGGGTGGGGAAGGGGTAAGTCTGATCAGGAATTGCCGAGAAGTTCGGCGAGCAGTTCTGCGATCCGGGCGTGGCCTGCGGCGTTCGGATGCCACGGGGCGCCGTTCGATCCGGCGGCTTCCTGCGGGAAGGCCTTGGCCCAAGGTGATGGCGAGCACGGCAGGTGGGCCATGCTCTGCTCATGAATCGGCAACAATAGTGCATCAGAATCACGCGCAGTCATGGCGGTAATTTCGGCGAGTCGCGCCGCCATCTGCCGCAGCATCACGATCTCTGCATCCGAAAGCGGCACATCGGCACAACCATGTTCGGGAACGAGGCCGACATATTGCACGAAAACAAGGTTCGCATCCGGCGCACGCTGGCGGACGGCATCGGCAACGGCGCGTAAATCTTCGGCCAGAATCGCATAGGCCGCTTCGGTTGGCGCAGGGATTTCTGTCGGGCATTCGCCGCCGCTCATTCGCGCCGCCATTCCGCGTTCATCGCAACTGGCGGCAAAAAGCAGGCCGACATAGTTGATATCATTGCCACCCATGGTGATTGTGACCAATTCGGTATCGGGCCCCACAGCTTCGATCTGTGCGGGCAATTCGTTCCAGGGGCCAAGCACGTGTTCCGACCTGGCACCTCCGCATGACCTGTCATCTAGCTCGAGCGAGAGCCTTTGGGCCAGCAGGCTGGCATAATTGTTGGTGGCACGCTGGCAGCGACCGGGCGTGCCAGCGCGAAGGGGGCCAATTCCCGCACCTGCCGCAAATGACGAGCCCATCGCCACATATTGCGACCCGCCCGGCATTGCTTCCGGACTGGAAGGGGGGATGCTCGAACAGGCGCACAGTGCCAGAATCCAGCAAAGGGCGGTTCCGCGCTTGATCATCGCACCCAGTCCAGCCCCATTTCCTCGTAAATCTCGCGGCTTTCGGCCCAGCGTTCGTCCACCTTCACGTGCAGGAACAGGTGGACCTTCACCCCCAGGATTTCGGCCAGTTCCAGCCGCGCGGCCTCGCCGATTTCCTTGATCCGGCTGCCGTGCTTGCCCAGCACGATCGGCTTCTGGCTGGCGCGCGCGATCACGATCTGCTGGCGGATTTCCACGCTGCCATCGGGCCGCACGGTGTAGCTTTCGGGCCGCACCGCCGCATCATAGGGCAGTTCCTCGTGCAATTGGCGATAGAGCTGTTCGCGCGTGACTTCGGTGGCGAGCAGGCGTTCGCTGGCATCGGACACCTGATCTTCGGGATAGTGCCACACGCCTTCGGGCATCAGCGCGGCCAGCCGGTCCTTCAGTTCGGCCACGCCATCGCCCGTCAGCGCGGAAACGAAGAACACTTCGGAAAACTCCGCCGCGCCGGTCAATTCCTGCGCCAGTTCGAGCAGCGGTTCCTTCTTCGATACATCGACCTTGTTGAGAACGAGGATTTTCTTTTCCGGCCGACCCTTCAGCGCTTCGAGCAGTGGCATCAGTTCGTGCCGCCGCTGCTTGACCGGATCGACCACCAGCAGCACCGCATCGGCCGCGCTGGCGCCTTCCCAGGCGGCGCTCACCATCGCCCGGTCGAGCCGCCGCTTCGGCGCGAAGATGCCCGGCGTATCAACCAGCAATATCTGCGTTTCTGCCGCATCGCTGCGGTGCAGCGCGATGCCCAGCAGCCGCGCGCGGGTGGTTTGCGCCTTGGCCGATGTGATCGCCACCTTCTGCCCCACAAGCTGGTTCACCAGCGTGGACTTGCCCGCATTGGGCGCGCCGATCACCGCCACCAGCCCGCATTTGATTTTCGCCTGGGTCACCCGAATTTCTCCATGAAAAGCCGCGCCGCCTCGGTTTCGGCATCCTGCTTGCCGCCGGCGGTGGCTTCGACTTCGCCCACCTTGTGGACGCTGACGCGGACGGTGAAGCGGCGCGCGTGATCGGGGCCGTGGGTGGAAACCACCGCATATTCGGGCGGGCGGCGCTGGTTGCCCGCGGCCCATTCCTGCAAGGCGCTTTTGGGATGCTTGGCCTCTCCCGTCCTGCCGTCCACCGCGCCGCGCCAGATCCGGTGGATCAGCGCCTGCGTGGTTTCGAAACCGGCATCGAGATAATTCGCGCCGAGCAGCGATTCCATGATGTCACCCAGCACATTGGTGCTGTCCTGCGCACCATCATCGCGCGCCTGCTTGCCCATGCGGACATGCGCGGCAACGCCGATTTCGCGCGCGCGATCGGCGCAGGC
Organism: Alteraurantiacibacter sp.; assembly: GCA_041740775.1. Classification (GTDB taxonomy): domain Bacteria; phylum Pseudomonadota; class Alphaproteobacteria; order Sphingomonadales; family Sphingomonadaceae; genus Alteraurantiacibacter. Next base: position 2,304 of record JBGSLI010000256.1, read on the forward strand.
GCCCTTGGAAACCAGCGCGTTCAGCCGCTGCGCCATCATGCCTTCGGCGCTGCCATCTGCGGCATAAAGCCAATGCGCGATGGTGAGGCCGAGCACGCGATCGCCGAGAAATTCCAGCCGCTGATAATCGCGCGCCTCGCCGGTGCTGCCGTGGGTCAGCGCCTCAAGCCACAAGGCTTCGTTGCGCGGCGCAAAGCCGCTTGCCTCCAGCCATCGCCTTGTTTCGGAATCCAGCCCGCTCATATGCCCCGGAACATCCGGCTCCAGCGGGCGGCGGAAAACCATGTCCACGGCAGCAGCCATTGCGCGTTGCCATCGGTGGACCAGTACATGAAGCTGGCTTCGGCCACGAGGTTTTGCTGCGGCACCAGCCCGATGCCGCGCGCTGCCTCGGCGGGAAAGCGGCTGTCGAGCGAATTGTCGCGATTGTCGCCCATCAGGAACAGCATGCCTTCGGGCACGGTAACGGGCGCGGTGTTGTCCTGCGGTTCCGCGCCCAGATCGATGACATTGTAGGACACGCCGCCAGGCAGCGTTTCGCGGAACTGCGGATAGCGGCAGACATAGCCGCCATCGGCCCCGCGATCGGTGAAGCGCGCCTGACGGCAGCGCCCGTCATTGGCGATCGGCAGGATGAAATCCTCCACGCGGTCTTTGGCCACAGGCTCCCCGTTCAGAAACAGCACGCCTGCCACCATCTGCACCGTATCACCGGGAACCCCGATCACGCGCTTGATGTAATCGGAATAATCGACCGGGTGCTTGAAGATCACCACATCGCCGCGGTCGGGCTGGCTGGCGAAGATCCGCCCTTCGCCCACATCGATGCCGAAGGGCAGCGAATGGGTGGAATAGCCGTAGGACCATTTCTGCGCGAACAGGTAGTCGCCCACCAGCAGCCGCGGCATCATGCTTTCGGACGGGATATTGAAGCTGGTGAAGGCAAGGGTGCGGAACAACAGCACCACCACCACCAGTTTGACGAGGAAGATGCCGAAGCTCTTCCAGTCTTCCTTTTCCGCAGGCGCAGCGGTGCTGACGGCGGCGGCGGGTTCCTCGATCTCTCGGATATGGGCATCGGTCATCGACCGGGGTTCTTGTTGCGGCCAGCGCCGCGCGTCAAGCGCGGTGATGGCCGCAGGGGCAGTTTTGCGCCCGTGTCGGCGCATCGGCCAGCTTTGCCGGGCCTTGCCGCGCATAGCTATTCCGGGTTTTCAATCCCCGCCCGAGCGCCTAGCCAAGCCGGGCAATCTTGCACGAAAGGAATCCCGCTTTGACCCTGACCCGCGACGAAGCCTGGGAAAGAATTGCCCGGCATCCCGATGTTGAGTTGACACGGCTGTTCGCGCAGGATCCGGGGCGGGTGGAAAAGCTTTCCGCGCGGCTGGCGCTGGGGGCGCAGGAGGGCGCGAATACGATCCTGTTCGACTGGTCGAAAACCCATCTGACCGACGCGATCATCACCGACTTCGAGGCGCTGGCCGAAGCCGCCGGGTTTGACGATTTGCGCGAAAAGCTGTTTGCGGGCGAAGTGGTCAACCCCACCGAAGGCCGCGCGGCCGAACACAGCGCCTTGCGCGGGGTGGGGCTGGACACCAGCGTGGAGGAGGCCGACGCAGATCGG
>JBGSLI010000257.1:0-4017 GCA_041740775.1 Alteraurantiacibacter sp.
GCCACGCTGGCGCGCCACCGGATGCAATCGCAGGCCTCCAGCCCCATTCTCGACCGCGAGGAAATCACCCGCGCCACCGCCATCACCCTGCCGCCGGTCCCCGCCGGATGGGCGCTGGAAGATGTGCAGGTCTATCCGTCCGATCTTGGCGTGGCGGTGGCGGTGCTGATGCGCACGGGGCAGGGCGAGACGGTATCGCTGTTCGCCACCCGCGCAGAAACCCCGGCAGAAAAGCTGCCGCTGCTCGAACGGCACGAAGGCCGCTCGCTGGCCTATTGGGAAGCGGGGCCCTTCGCCTATGCGCTGACCGGCGAACTGCAAGCAGACCGCGTGCTGGCGCTGGCGGCGGTGCTGGCGGAGTAGGGTTTTCGGAAAGGCATGGCCTTCCGTAGCCCGATATCCGCAGGAGGGGCGAGGGCGGATCAGGCGATTTTGGCAAGGCCGTTCGGCCACCTGCGGGGGGTTCGTGCGATCTGATCGGTTCCTGAAAGACAGAACACTGCGGGATCATGCAGGCTCCGGCCCATACACGAGTGGGGAAATCGCGCTCCCCCGCGCTGTGCGGTGGGCAGGGACGGTGTTAGGGCCGCTCGCATGTCCACCCCAGATGAAACCACCCCGGAAAAATCCGCCGCCGAAGCCGCCGCCGAAGCCGCCGCTGAAACCGCCGATGCCGAACAGGGCATCGTCCGCGAACCGTTCGAAAGCGCGCTGTCGAGCCGCTATCTCGTCTATGCGCTGTCCACCATCACCGCCCGCTCGCTGCCCGATCTGCGCGACGGGCTGAAGCCGGTCCACCGCCGCCTGCTGTGGACGATGCGGCAATTGCGCCTCTCGCCCGATCAGGGGTTCAAGAAATCGGCGCGCGTGGTGGGCGATGTGATCGGCAAATATCACCCGCACGGCGATGTGGCGGTGTATGATGCGATGGTCCGCCTCGCGCAGCCGTTCACGCTGCGGTATCCGCTGGTCGAAGGGCAGGGCAATTTCGGCAATATCGATGGCGATAATGCCGCCGCCTATCGCTACACCGAAGCCCGGCTGACGCGCACCGCGATGCATCTGATGGCGGGGCTGGATGAAGGCACGGTGGAATTCGTGCCCACCTACAATGGCGAGGACGAAGAGCCGCAGCTGATGCCCGGCCTGTTCCCCAATCTGCTCGCCAATGGTGCCAGCGGCATCGCCGTGGGCATGGCCACATCCATCCCCAGCCACAATGCCGCCGAAGTGCTGGATGCCGCCGAACTGCTGTTGTTCAACAAGGATGTCACCCACGACGAATTGATGGAGGTGTTCCACGGCCCCGATTTTGCCACCGGCGGGCTGGTGGTGGATAGCGCAGCGGCGATTTCCAGCGCCTATGCCACCGGGCGCGGCAGTTTCCGCGTGCGCGGGCGGTTTTATGCCGCCGAGGCGGAGAACGAGGCGGACCGGCTGGAGGGGATCGAACGCCAGAAGGGCGGCGGATATCAGCTGGTGATTTCCGAAATCCCCTATCAGGTGCCCAAGGGCAAGCTGATCGAACAGATCGCCGCCGCCATTGGTGACAGGAAGCTGCCAATCCTGGAGGACGTGCGCGACGAAAGCGATGAACAGGTGCGCATCGTGCTGGTGCCGCGCAGCCGCAACGTCGATCCTGAATTGCTCAAGGAAAGCGTTTACAAGCTCACCGATCTGGAAACCCGCTTCGGCCTCAATCTGAACGTGCTCGATCACACCCGCACGCCGATGGTGATGGGGCTGAAAGAATTGCTGACCCACTGGATCGCGCACCAGATCGACATTCTCCAGCGCCGCGCCAGCCACCGGCTGGCCAAGATCGCGGACCGGCTGGAATTGGTCGAAGGCTTCATCATCGCCTTCCTCAATCTCGATCGGGTGATCGCCATCATCCGCACCGAGGATGAGCCCAAGCCCGTGATGATGGCCGAATTTTCGCTCACCGACCGGCAGGCCGAGGCGATCCTCAACATGCGGCTGCGGAGCTTGCGCAAGCTGGAGGAAATGCAGCTTCGCGGTGAAAAGGACGAATTGCTCAAGGAAAGGGAGGATCTGGAGGCGCTGCTGGCCAGCCCCGCGCGACAGAAAACCCGGCTGAAAAAGGACATGGCCGCGCTGCGCAAGGAATACGGGCCCGATACCACGCTCGGCCGCCGCCGCACCACGATTGCCGAAGCCTCGCCCACGGTGGAATTCAATCCCGATGCGATGATCGAGAAGGAACCCGTCACCGTGGTGCTGAGCCAGAAGGGCTGGGTGCGCGGGGCGCGCGGGCATGTCGATCTGGGCAAGGATGGCGCGGGCGATTTCAAATACAAGGACGGCGATGGCGCGGGCTTTGCGGTGCATTGCCAGACCACCGACAAGCTGCTGATCGCTTGTGACGACGGGCGCTTCTTCACGCTGGGGGCGGACAAGCTGCCCGGCGCGCGCGGCTTTGGCGAACCCTTGCGCAACACGCTCGACATCGATGCGGGCGCAAGGATCATCGCGCTGATCGTGCATGAAAAGGACCGGCAATTGCTGCTCGCCTCAACGCTCGGCAAGGGGTTTGTGGCATTGACCGACGAATTGCTCGCCGAAACCCGCAAGGGGCGGCAGGTGGTGAATTTTAAGGGCGATCAGAAGCTGGCGGTGGCGCGGCCCATCGCGCCCGCGCACGATCATGTCGCGGTGGTGGGGGATAACCGCAAGCTGGTGGTGTTCGCGCTGGAGGAAATGCCGGTGATGGCGCGTGGACAGGGAGTCACGCTGCAACGCTATCGCGATGGCGGCCTGTCCGATGCCACCACCTTCACGCTGGCCGAGGGGCTGAGCTGGGCGATGGGCGGCGATAGCGGCCGGGTGCGGACCGAAAGCGATATCGGCCTGTGGAAGGTGGCGCGCGGCGCGGCGGGTCGGCTGCCGCCGCAGGGGTTCCCGAAGGACAACCGCTTCTGAAAGCCAGGTTCTGACAGCCACGAAAAAGGGCCGACGGATCGCTCCGCCGGCCCTTTTCGTCATGCTGCTCGCGGTGGGGTTCAGCCAGCGCCGTTCATCGCCGCCAGGATGTCAGCCATATTGGCCAGCACCATCAGCCTGCCTTCGGGATCGACCGAAAACAGATTGCGCGGCAATGCCAGCGGTCGATCGGCGTGGGTAAGCACCACCGCATCATCATTGATCTGCTCCACCGTGCCCAGATCCTGCGCATCGGCGGTCACTACCGGGGCGCCCACCACCAGCGCGGCGGTAAGCGCGGCTTCCTGTTCGGCCAGCATTTGCCCCCAGGTGGCATCAAGATCGGCCTGGGTGGTGTTCAGCGTCCACACCCCGTCACGCTCGGCAAAGGCATCGGGGCCGAGTGGCACCTGATGCGTGCCGGTATCCACCACCACCGTGGTGCCATCGTTGGAAAGCACCGTTCCGATGGCCGCATCATCATTGCCGATCACGCTGGCACCAACATCCTGCGCCATGGCGGGGGCGGCAAGGCAGGTGGCCGCAGCAGCGGCAGCGGCGAAAACAAAACGATTCATGCAATTTCTTCCTTCTATCCGGGCGACGCCAGCGGCGGCACGGGTTCAAAATCGTTCCGACAGAGCCGGAATGGAGGCGAAGGGTGGCACGCCCGCAAAGGGCAGACACTTGTGGAGGCGCGAAGCCTCCCGACCCGTCATCTGGGGTTATAACACATCCCCATGAATGCTGCCTGCACTATCAAATATCTCATTTCAACCCTGCGGATCGGGTTCCGATAGCGTATTTGCTGCGGCAAGTTGGGCTTCGAGCAGAGCTTCGACGCGCGCCCGATCGGGAAATCCTTCGGCGATCCAGCGCGTTTCGACCGCGCGCAGGATGCCGGCGACCTGTGGCCCGGCACCAATTCCTCGCGCCACGATTTCCCCACCTTTCAAAGGTAAAACAGGTGTTTGCCAGCTACTTATCGCATCGAGTGAGAGGTTTTCGAGCAGCAGCAGATCGCGCGCCAGGCCCGGCCCTTCGCGATAGGCCAGCGCGCGCGGGCCTTCGGGC
>JBGSLI010000258.1:0-4334 GCA_041740775.1 Alteraurantiacibacter sp.
GCCACCTCGGCCCCGCCGGCATCGTCGGGCCGTTGCTTGTAGGGGCCTGCGGGAGCAGCAATGGTGCTGCCGTCGGCAACAAGCTGGGGATCGGCGCGATCGCGGGTGAACCACCAGATCGCGCCGAGCAGCGCGGCCACCACCGCCAGGCCCGTCACTCCATAGGTGATCAGCCGCCAGTCGAAGCCCGGCTCCTCCTCCTCGTCATCGGCCTCCAGCCAGGGCAGAGCGTCATCCTCTGTGCCAAGGATGAGCTGCTCTTCCGCCGCAAAGGATGGCGCATCATTATCCTGCCCTTCGCGCTCGTCTTCCTCGTCCCCCGGATAGGCCATGCTCACAACTCCTCGACCGCCTCCACGCCCAATAGCGCCAGACCGTTACGGATAACCTGCCCGATCTGCGCGGCAAGGAAAAGCCTCGCCGCCGAAAGCGCCGGTTCCTGTGCCACAATGAAGCGTTTGCCCGCGTCGTCATTGCCCATGTTCCAGAAGGCGTGAAATGCCGCAGCAAGTTCATACAGATAGAAGGCGATGCGATGCGGTTCGCGGGCGCGTGCGGCGGCTTCAACCTCGCGCGGGAATTGCGCCGCCTGCTGAACGAGCGCCAGATCATCACTCGTCAGCAGATCGAGCGCACTGCCTGTGGGTATGATCCCCTCGGCAGCCGCTTTGCGCAGGATCGACCGGATGCGGGCATGGGCATATTGGACATAGAACACCGGATTGTCCTTCGATGCCTCCACCACCTTGGCGAAATCGAAATCCATCTGCGCTTCGGGCTTGCGGGTGAGCATGGTGAAACGCACCACATCCCTGCCCACTTCTTCCACCATATCGGCGATGGTGACGAAATTGCCGCTGCGCTTGGACATTTTCACCGGATCGCCATGGCGCAGCAATTGCACCATCTGCACCAGCTTGACATCGAAGGGGATGGGTTTGCCTTGGCCTTCGGATAGCGCCGCGACAGCGGCCCTGATCCGCTTTACCGTGCCCGCATGATCCGCGCCCCAGATATCGATCAGCGCATCGGCACTTTCGGCCTTCTGCATGTGATAGGCCAGATCGGCGCCGAAATAGGTCCATTTGCCGTCAGACTTCCTGATCGGGCGATCCTGATCGTCGCCGAATTTGGTGCTGCGGAACAGTGGCAGTTCGACCGGCTCCCAATCCTCGGGCGGGGCCTTGCCCTTGGGCGCTTCCAGCACGCCATCGTAAACCAGATCATGCGCGCGCAGCCATGCTTCGGCGGCTTCGGGCTTGCCTGCGGCCTGCAGAGCGGCCTCGGAGGCAAACACATCGTGATGGATGCCCAGCAGCAGCAGGTCGGAACGGATCATCTCCATCATCCGTTCCACCGCGAAAGCACGAAAGATTGGCAGCCATTCGGATTCGGGCAGATGCTGGAAACGGTTGCCGAATTCCCCGGCCGCAGCCTGCCCCACCGGGACCAGATATTCACCCGGATAAAACCCCGCCGGAATCTCGCCGATATCCTCGCCCAGCGCCTCGCGATAACGCAGGTGCGCCGAGCGCGCGAGCGTATCGACCTGTCCGCCCGCATCATTGACGTAATATTCGCGGATCACCTGATGCCCGGCGAATTCCAGCAATGTCGCCAGCGCATCGCCCACCACCGCGCCGCGACAATGGCCCATGTGCATCGGCCCGGTGGGATTGGCGGAAACATACTCCACGTTCACCCTGCTGCCCGCGCCCAGGGCGGACCGGCCGTAATCATCGCCCAGGCGCGCGATGGCACCCACTTCATCGATCCACACCTGCCGCGAAAGGCGCAGATTTATGAAGCCCGGCCCGGCGATTTCAGCCCCCTCGATCATAGGGTCTGCGGCCAGATGCATAATGATCTTTTCCGCCAGCGCACGCGGGTTGGTAGCCGCCGCTTTTGCCAGCACCATCGCGGCATTTGTAGCCAGGTCGCCATGCGAGGCATCGCGCGGCGGCTCCAGGCTAACCTGCGCGCGGGCGATCCCCGGCGGCAATTCGCCTTCGGCCTCCAGCGCGCCGAGCACGGCATCGATCCGGGCCGCAAAGGCGGCGTAAAGGGTTTGCGTTTCTGACATCGGTAGCTTTGACATGGGCTGCGCCGTTAGCCTGTTTGGCGCAGGCGGGAAAGCGCCTTACCGCGTGGCGTTATACACCAGCTGATCCTCGCTCAGCTGAAAGCCGATCAGCAGTTCGAAGGTGGCGCGCGCCACTGCGGCGCGCACATCAGGTTCGGTCAGCGGATCGATCGCGGCCGATTCGTCGCCCGCGCGGCGGCGGCGGGTGATACGCTGGCGGATATCATCGGGCAGCGTCGCTTCCGCGCGATCGACATAGGCTCCAGCGCTGCCGCTGGCCTGCGCGCGCGCCTCGCCATCGGCGAAACTGATCGTGACCGATCCCACCCGCTTGGCCACCACCGAATTGCCGCCGCGCATCACGGTGGAGAAATAGGGCAGTTCCACGCTGCGCGCGCCACTGGTGTCGCGGCGCATGGCGATCACATCGAAAGTGGCGGTGGTGTGGACCTGCGCCCCGGTATCGTTGCAAGTGCTGCGCAGATTGGTGATCGATGCGGAAACGTCCAGCGCATCGGCGGTGCGCGCTTCGGCGGGGGCAAACAGCGTCACATCGCCGGTGTAATCGGGCACGCCGACCGCCGGGCAGACCGATCGCAGCACGGAGATTCCCACGCCCTGATCGACGACGATTTCACCATCGGAACCGCAGCCCGTCAGCAGGGCCAGCGAAGCAGCGAGAGCAATCGGGATGGGTCGAAACTGCATAAGCATCCTTGATACTGGCTTGATACTGGCAAATCCGGGGCGAAATAGTGCCTGTATGCGGGAACCGCCCCCTAGCCCTTTCGCGTTGGCCCGACAACCGCTAGAGGCAGTACTATGAACGCCCCCTTTCAGGAAAACGCCGCCAGCGCCGCAAAACTGCCGCTGGCGGTAATGATCGCCGCGCCGCGCGGCTTTTGCGCCGGTGTCGATCGCGCGATCGAAATCGTCGAAAAGGCGATCGAACGGTTCGGCGCGCCGGTCTATGTCCGGCACGAAATCGTGCACAACCGCTTCGTGGTGGACGGCCTGCGCGCAAAGGGCGCGATCTTCGTGGAGGAACTTGACGAGGTGCCCGATGATACGCCGGTGGTGTTCAGCGCCCACGGCGTGCCGAAGGCTGTTCCGGCCGAGGCCGAGCGGCGCAAGATGATCTATCTGGACGCTACCTGCCCGCTGGTCAGCAAGGTTCACCGCCAGGCTGAACGGCTGATCGAAAAGGGCCAGCACATCATCTTCATCGGCCATGAAGGTCATCCCGAAGTGATCGGCACGATGGGCCAGGTGCCGCAGGGGCGGATGACGCTGGTGGAAACACTGGAAGATATCGCGCAACTTCCGTTCACGCAGGCGGACGATCTCGCCTTTCTTACCCAAACGACGCTGTCGGTGGACGATACCGCGCACATGATCGCGGCGCTCAGGCAACGCTATCCGCAAATCACCGCCCCCAAGGCGGAGGACATCTGTTACGCCACCTCCAACCGCCAGGCGGCGGTGAAGGCGCTGGCGGGCGCTTGTGATATGGTGCTGGTGATCGGCGCACCCAATTCGTCCAATTCGCTGCGGCTGGTGGAAGTGGCCGAACGGCTGGGCACCGATGCCCGGCTGATCCAGCGCGCCAGCGAAATCGACCCGGCCTGGCTCGACGGGGTGGGCACGCTGGGCCTCACCGCAGGCGCTTCTGCCCCCGAAGTGCTGGTGCGCGAAGTCATCGCCCGGCTAGGCGAATGGCGCACGGTGGAGGAAAGCACGGTACGCACCATCGAGGAAAAGATGGTGTTCAAACTACCGCGCGAACTCACCGAATAGGCGTTGGCGTGGCGGTCTATACCCAGCTTGCTGCCGAAACTCTGGCCGCGCTTGTCGCGCATTACAATGTCGGCGACCTGGTGTCGGCAAAGGGCATTGCCGAAGGCGTTTCCAATTCCAACTGGCTGGTCGAGACGAGCGGCACCGATGGCCGGGGCGCGCGCTTCATCCTGACGATGTACGAACGGCGGATCGACCTTGCCGATCTGCCCTTTTTCCTCGATCTGCTCGATCATCTGGCCGCGCGCGATTGCCCGGTGCCCGGCACGGTGCATGACCGGCAGGGCAATTCGCACCGATTGCTGGGCGACAAGGCGGTGGCGCTGATCGAATTCCTGCCCGGCGTTTCGGTGGGCGATCCCACGCCTGCGCAGGCGGGCAATGTCGGCCGGGCGCTGGCGCAGATGCACCTCGCGGCGCAAAGCTTTGCCGCCCGGCGGCGCAACGATCTTGG
>JBGSLI010000259.1:0-4489 GCA_041740775.1 Alteraurantiacibacter sp.
GCGCTGGCCTTCAGCCCGCGCGCCAGCATCCGGTCAAGCGATACTGCGCCCGGCCCCGCCACCACATACCAGCCCAGCATCGCAATCATGAACAGATTGCTGGTGGTGGGCACATAAACCGTCTGCACCACCGCCAGCAGCGCAGCCATTGCCAGCGCCGCCAGCCTGGTCTGAAAGCCCGCGATCAGCAACAAGGGCGCGATCAACTCGATCAGCAAGCCCAGCAGCGCGGCGTGTTCGGGTGCCATCCACGATACCGGATATTCCTGCGTCGCCAGCAGCAGCGCGGTATCCCAGTCAGAAAGTTTGACCAGCCCTGATCGCAGGAATTGCTGGGCGATCATCACCCGCACGAACAGATCGGTGAACAGCCAGGAAACGGCCGAAAAGCCGCGATAGGCCTTGAACCAGCGGCGCGCCTTCACCCGCAGAAATCGCTGTATCCTGCCCTCGATTCGAGGGGCGGCAATATCGGTCATCAGATTTTCCTGTCACAGGGAATTCGAAAATTTCCGTCAGCAGTTACAATGCCCGCGCCGAAGGGGGAAGGCGAGCGCGGGGACGGCTTGCCAATTTCGCCCGCAGGCCCTAGCCGCGCCTCAGTTTCCGCTCCGCAGCAGAGAGTCCCTCCGATGGTCCCCCGTTACGCCCGCCCCGCCATGACTGCGATCTGGGAACCGGAGGCGCGATATCGCATCTGGTTCGAGATCGAAGCACACGCCACGCAGAAGCTGGCGGACCTTGGCGTGGTGCCGCAGAGTGCGGCGAAGGCATTGTGGAACTGGTGGGCCACCAGCCCTGCAATCGACGTGCCCGCAATCGACGCCAAGGAAGCCGTGCTGAAACATGATGTGATCGCTTTCCTCGACTGGGTGGCCGAACAGGTCGGCCCCGAAGCACGCTTCATGCATCAGGGCATGACCAGTTCGGACGTGCTCGATACCACGCTGGCGGTGCAGTTGACGCGCGCGAGCGATCTGCTGCTGGAGGATATCGACGCGCTGCTCGCCGCCATCCGCCGCCGGGCGATGGAGCACAAATACACCCCCACCATCGGCCGCAGCCACGGCATCCACGCCGAACCGACCACTTTCGGGCTCAAGCTGGCGCAGGCATATGCCGAATTCGCCCGCTGCCGCACACGGCTGGAAACAGCGCGCGCGGAAGTGGCCACCTGCGCCATTTCCGGCGCGGTGGGCACCTTTGCCAATATCGATCCTGCGGTGGAAGAATATGTCGCTGCAAAGCTGGGGCTGGCGATAGAGCCGGTTTCCACGCAGGTGATCCCGCGCGATCGCCACGCGGCCTTTTTCGCCACGCTGGCGGTGGTGGCCAGTTCGATCGAGCGGCTGGCGGTAGAAGTGCGCCATTTGCAACGCACCGAAGTGCTGGAGGCGGAGGAATATTTTTCCCCCGGCCAGAAGGGTTCGAGCGCCATGCCGCACAAGCGCAACCCGATCCTGACCGAAAACCTCACCGGCCAGGCGCGCATGATCCGCGCCTATGCCATGCCCGCGCTGGAGAATGTGGCGCTGTGGCACGAACGTGACATTTCGCATTCCAGCGTCGAACGATTCATCGGCCCCGATGCCACGATCACGCTCGATTTCGCGCTCGCCCGCCTGACAGGCGTGGTGGACAAGCTGCTGGTCTATCCCGAACGGATGCAGAAGAATCTCGACCGGATGGGCGGCCTTGTCCATTCGCAGCGGGTGCTGCTGGCGCTGACGCAGGCGGGCATCACCCGCGACAACGCCTATCGGCTGGTGCAGCGCAATGCGATGAAGGTGTGGGAAAGCGACGGCGCGCTGTCGCTGCTCGAACTGCTCAAGGCGGATGCGGAAGTTGCCGCAGCGATGAGCGCGGAGGAACTGGAGGACAAGTTCAACCTCGATTACCACTTCCGCCACGTCGACACGATCTTCGCTCGGGTGTTCGGGCAATAGCGCAGGCCCTTCCCAAGCCGTGCCCTTCCGCCTAGCATCGCGGGCCTAGTGAGGTTTTAGGGACAAGTTCCATGCAAATCATCCGCACCGCCATCTGGGTTCTGCTGCTGGTTGCGCTGCTGCTGTTTTCGGGCGCCAACTGGGAAGGAGTTAAGGTTGTGCTGTGGCCGAATACGGATCCAGCGAAAACAATTGTCGCTGATACGAAGATCCCGGTGTTAGTGATTATTTCTTTTCTGACCGGCTTCCTGCCAATGTGGTTGTATCATCAGAGCAGCAAGTGGAAGACCAACCGCCGGATCGCCAGCCTGGAACATGCGCTGCGCACCGCAACCGCACCGCCGTTGCCGCAAGATGAGGTAGTGGAAAACCGGGCGGCCGATGCTGCCGATTCACCGCTCGACCCGACCGGCGGCGATGCCCCCGCAACCGATTCACCCCCAACCGATCCCGACACAGGACCGCAGCGCGCATGAGCAATCCGGTCTATCTCGCGCTCGATCTGCCGCAGCTCGACGCGGCAAAGGCGCTGGCCGACAGGGTCAAGGGCCATATCGGCGGGGTCAAGCTGGGGCTGGAATTCTTCTGCGCCCACGGTCACCACGGGGTGCATGAAATCGCCCATATGGGCCTGCCGATCTTCCTCGATCTGAAGCTGCACGATATCCCCAATACCGTGGCGGGCGCGATGCAGGCGATCCATGTTCTGGAACCCGCCATCGTCACCGTCCACGCCGGCGGCGGACGGGCGATGATGGAGGATGCCAAGGCCGCGGCGGGCGAGAATACCAGGGTTGTTGCGGTCACCGTGCTCACCAGCCTCGATGAAGCCGCGCTCCAACGCACCGGCGTGGGCGGCACGCCGCACGATCAGGTGATGCGGCTGGCCGAACTGGCGGAAGCGAGCGGGCTGGATGGTATCGTGTGTTCGGGGCACGAGGTGAAGGCGGTGCACGATCAGTGGAAGAAGGGGTTTATCGTCGTCCCCGGCCTGCGTCCCGGCGGGAATTCGAATGGCGATCAGAAGCGCGTCGTCACCCCCCGCCAGGCGCGCGACGATGGCGCGAGCGTGCTGGTGATCGGCCGCCCGATCAGCCGCGCGGAAGATCCGCTCAGCGCAGCGCGGGAGATCGAGGGGACGCTGTGATGCCGATTCCCGCCCCGCGCCCACTTTCGCTTCGCAACCAAATCCCCTAAGCGCCGCGCCATGCCGGAAACACTCATCAAGATCTGCGGGCTGACCACGCCCGATGCCGTGGATGCCGCCGTCGATGCGGGGGCCACGCATATCGGCCTCGTCCATTTCGAAGCCTCGCCGCGCCACCTCTCGCTGGCCGATGCGGCAAAGCTGCGCCAGCGCGTTCCCAAGGAAGTGAAGGTGGTGCTGCTGACGGTGAATATGGAACCCAAGCCCACCGCCGAAGCCTTGCAGGAAGTGCAGCCCGACGTGCTGCAATTGCACGGCAAGGAAACCCCGGAATGGCTGGGCCTGATCAAATCCAATTCGCAGATCGAGGTCTGGAAGGCGGTGGGGGTGAAAGACCGCGCCTCGCTGGAAAAGGCCGAACGTTTCAAGGATGCCGCGCACCGCATGTTATATGATGCGGCGGCGGGAGTGCTGCCCGGCGGCAACGGCCTGCTGCTCGATTGGCGGCTGCTGATGAATTATCGCCACATCATGCCCTGGGGCCTTGCAGGCGGGCTGAACCCTGGCAATGTGGCGGATGCTATCCGCTATACCGGGGCAGAGCTGGTCGATGCCTCATCAGGCGTCGAAAGCGCGCCCGGTGTGAAGGATACTGCCAAGATACGCGCCTTCTGCAAGGCTGCGCAGGGTGCAAGGGCTTCTGTATGACCGACAACGTCCCCAATTCTTTCCGCAATCAACCCGATGAACGCGGCCATTTCGGCCAGTTTGGCGGGCGCTATGTGGCCGAAACGCTGATGCCGCTGGTGCTCGATCTGGAGCGCGAATACCGCCGCGCGCAGGCCGATCCGGCGTTCAAGGCCGAGTTCGACGACCTGTTGGAGCACTACGTCGGCCGCCCCTCGCCTCTCTATTTCGCTCCACGCATCACCGAGGAGCTTCGTTTGTTGGCGGATTCCCAAGGGAATCCTGGGGGCGGCGCACAGATCTGGTTCAAGCGGGACGAACTGAATCACACCGGCGCGCACAAGATCAACAATTGCATCGGCCAGATCCTGCTCGCGATGCGGATGGGCAAGACGCGGATCATCGCCGAGACCGGCGCGGGCCAGCACGGCGTGGCCACCGCCACCGTCTGCGCGCGGTTCGGCCTGCCCTGCGTGGTGTATATGGGTGCAGAGGATGTGCGGCGGCAATCGCCCAACGTGTTCCGGATGAAACTGCTCGGCGCCGAAGTGCGCCCCGTCACCGACGGGCGCGGCACGCTGAAGGATGCGATGAACGAGGCGCTGCGCGACTGGGTCGCCAATGTGCATGACACCTTCTACATCATCGGCACCGCCGCCGGGCCGCATCCCTACCCGGAACTGGTGCGCGATTTCCAGAGCGTGATCGG
>JBGSLI010000260.1:0-3389 GCA_041740775.1 Alteraurantiacibacter sp.
GGCGGGCGGCGACAAGCTGCTGCTGATTTCGACCACGCTGGTGGGGCAGCGGGCGCGCCAGCACGGCAATGCCATCGCGGCGGCCAAGGCGGCGGGGGTGAAACAGATCGTCTACACGTCGCTGCTCGGAGCACGCAAACCGGGGAACCCTTCCGTCGAAGGCTTCGATCATATCGCCACCGAAGAGCTGCTGGAGCAGTCCGGCGTCGCATGGACCTTCCTGCGCAACAGCCTTTATGCCGAAGCGGTGGCTACAGCGATGGCCATCCCGGCGCTGGCGGCTGGCAGAAAGCCGGAAAATGCCGGGCAGGGCCGCGTGCCGATTGTCAGCCGCGACGATTGCATTGCCATCGCGGTCGCCGTGCTGACGCAGCAGGGGCACGAAAATACGGCCTATGACGTGACCGGGCCGGACCTGTGGACGCTGCCCGATGCGATGGCGCTGGTGGCTGATATGGCGGGCAGGCCGATCACGGTTCAGGATGTCGATGACCAGGGCATGTTTGCCTATTTCGATTCGCTGGGGGTGCCGCGCAATTCCGCCGATGTCGATCCGGACGGCCCGATCCCCTGGGCGAGCGAGGGCATGGTGACATTCGGGCAGTCGATCCGTGAAGGCTTCATGGATATCGCTTCGAACGATGTGGAGCGCGTGACCGGCAACAAGCCACGTTCGCTGCGTTCAGTCTGCGAACAATACCAGGGAGCGTGGCCGCAATGATCCGCAGGGCAATCCTTGGTGCCATCGTTTCGCTGGCGCTGGCGGGCTGCGGCGACAGCTTCGATCCCGCCAGCATCGATACCGCCACCTATGGCGCGGGGGAGGACTGGGACAATCCCGGCGGCGACTGGGCGGAAAGCCATTTCTCGCAGTTGGAAACAATCACGCCGGAAAACGTCGCCGAACTGGGGCTGGCGTGGGAATATGATCTGGGCAGCAAACGGGTGCAGGAAGCCACCCCGGTGGTGATCGACGGAGTGATGTACACCTCGGGCAATCTGGGCCGGGTCTATGCGCTGAACGCCGCCACGGGCGCTGAATTGTGGACCTTCATGCCCGAAATGGACATGCAGATCACCCGTTCGGCCTGCTGCGACTGGGCCAATCGCGGGGTGGCAGTGGCGGACGGGCCGGATGGGAAGCTGGTGTTCGTCGCCGCGCTCGACGGGGTGCTCTATGCGCTCGATGCCGCCGATGGTTCGATCGCCTGGCAGGCCGATACCATTATCGATCGCGCGCGCGCCTATACCGTTACCGGCGCGCCCGAAGTGGCGGGCGATGTGGTGGTGATCGGCAATGCCGGGGCCGAATATGATACGCGCGGCTATGTCACCGCCTATCGTGTGGCGGATGGCGAACAGGCGTGGCGCTTCTTTACCGTACCGCGCGATCCCGCGCTTGGCCCGCAGGAACATCCCGAACTGGATGCGGCGCTGGAAACATGGAGCGAGGACGCGCGATACGACATCGGGCTGGGCGGCACCGTATGGGATGCGATCACCTACGATCCTGCGTTCGATCAGGTGATTATCGGCACGGGCAATGGTGATCCGATCAACGTCCACGTCCGTTCGCCCGGCGGGGGAGACAACCTCTATCTCAGCTCTCTGGTGGCGGTGGACCGTGCCAGCGGCGAAATGAACTGGTTCATCCAGCAGACCCCCGGCGACAGCTGGGATCTCACTGCCAGCCAGCCGATGATTCTGGCCGAACAGGTGATTGACGGGCAGCCACGTCCGGTGGTGCTGCACACGCCCAAGAACGGCTTCTTCTTCGTGATCGACCGCGAGGACGGCACCGTTCATCAGGCCAATCCGATGGTGCGGATGAGCTGGGCGGACGGGTGGAATTACGCGACGCAGCGCCCCAATCTGACCCCCGCCACCAGCGATTACCGGCAGCAGGCGCAGATCGTCTTTCCCGGCTCTCCCGGCGCGCGCAACTGGTATCCCGCCGCCTATGATCCCGGCCGCGACACCTATTTCGCGCATGTGCTGGACATGGGCAATCTGCTGTTCCTGACGGGCGATCCCGATACCCCGCCCGGTCATCAGAAGAAGTTCCTCAACCCCGGCACCGCGATTATCTTCACGTCTGATTTGCAGGCCGCCGCCGCCACGCTGCCGCCGCCGATGGCCGAGGCGATGCGCGCCTTGCCGACATGGCAATGGGTGGTGGACCAGCCCTTCACCAGCCAGTTGCGCGCGATCGATCCGCTGACGGGGGAGACGAAATGGGCCGCCCAAAGCCTCGGCTGGCAGGATCGGCACGGCGTGCTGGCCACGCAGAGCGGTATCGTCTTCCACGGCAATGTGGCAGGCACGCTGTTCGCGCGCGACAGCGATACCGGCGAGGTGCTGTGGCAGACCGAAACCGGATCAACCATCATGGCCGCGCCGATGACTTACAGCGTTGACGGGGTGCAATATGTGGCGGTGCAAACGGGCTGGGGTGGCGGCGGCTGGGGCTTTGTGCCCGGCTATGCTGCGGCCTACAGCAAGGGCAATGCCAATCGCCTGCTGGTGTTCCGGCTGGGCGGCGGGCCGGTGCCCGTGCCCGATGATCTGCCCCCGCTGGAACCCGCTCCCGCACCGCCGCCGCAGTTTGAAGGGGTGACGCCCGAAATACTGGCGATGGGCAATGCGCTGTTTACGCAAAACTGCATGATCTGCCATTCCAACCAGCCGCGCGCACCCTTGCCCGATCTGCGGCGGATGGCGCCCAATATCCATGCGGGCTTCGATCAGATCCTGCTGCAGGGGCTGTTCGTGCCGCAGGGAATGCCCAGCTTTGCCGACCGGTTGACGCCCGATCAGGTGCGCGCGATCCAGGCTTACCTGATCTCGGTGCAAGGGCCGCTGCGCGAACGCGAGCTGGAATTGCAACAGCGCGGCCTGCCGCTCGACAGTCAGGCGCTGACGATTATGTCGAACTATTGAGCCTCTCGTCATTGCGAGCGAAGCGAAGCAATCCAGTCCCGTCGTAGCGAGTAATGGCAACCTTCAGGACTGGATTGCCGCGTCGCCTTCGGCTCCTCGCAATGACGAAGGATAGAGAGAGAGGAACTGCCCATGATCCCCCAAGGCGTAAACATCCAGCACCCTGACAAGCTGTTCATCGGCGGCGAATGGGTGCGCCCGCTTTCCAACGACACCATTGAAGTGGTGAACCCTGCCAGCGAGGAAGTGATCGCGCGCACCGCTGCGGCGGGCAATCGTGATATGGACGCGGCTGTCGCGGCCGCGCGCCACGCCTTCGATCACGGGCCGTGGCCGCAGACCCCTCCGGTGGAACGGCAGGCCAAATTGCTCGAAATGGTCGATTACCTCGAAACCCGTGTGCCCGAACTCGCCGCCGCGTGGACCGCGCAGGTGGGCGGGCTGGCCAG
>JBGSLI010000261.1:0-3306 GCA_041740775.1 Alteraurantiacibacter sp.
GCGCGAGGCGGGGATCGGCGCGGATTACAAGCACTCGCTGCGCGCTCCCGGCCCGTGGCGGGTGGTGCTGGTGGCCTTTGCCGATTGCGTGCCGCGCGCCACCAACCGGCTGACGCTCGACACCGCAAAGGTGGATGCCAGCGGCCTGCCGCAATTGAAGATCGACTTTGCCTTCGGGGCGGAAGAACACGCTGCGCTGGCGCAAGCCAAGGCCGATGCAGCCGACATGCTCACAAACGCGGGCGGGCAGATGCTGATGGGGTTTGACCGGCCCGGCACGGCCGGCGGCGCCATCCACGAAATGGGCGGCGCGCGCATGGGCCACGATCCTGCCTCCAGCGTGCTGAACCGTTGGAGCCAGGCGCATGATGTGCCCAATCTGTTCGTGACAGACGGCGCACAGATGAGCAGTTCTGCCTGCCAGAACCCTTCGCTTACTTACATGGCGCTCACCGCCCGCGCTGCGGCCCACGCGGTAGAATTGCTGCAGGAGGGGGCACTGTGACCGCCGCGTTCATCCGCAACCTCTGGTATATGGCCGCCTGGGCCGAGGAGGTGCCCGAAGGCACTATGCTGGCGCGCGTGCTGCTGGGCAAGCCGTGGGTGATCCACCGGCTGGACGATGGCAGCTTCGCCATGCTGGAGGACCGCTGCCCCCACCGTTTCGTGCCGCTGAGCATGGGTGAAAAGCGCGGCGATGCGATCCACTGCCGCTATCACGGGCTGGGTTTCGGGCCGGACGGGCAATGCGTGTTCAGCCCCTTTCCCGGCGAACCCCCTTCGCATGTGCGCGCCGCCAGCCTGCCGGTGGTCGAAAAGCATCGCGGGCTGTGGTTCTGGCCGGGCGATCCCGACAAGGCTGACCCGGCGCTGATTCCCGATTTTGCCTTCCTCGACCGCGATCAGCCGATGACGCGCGGGGTATTGCAGATGCAGGCGAATTACGAGCTGGTGAGCGACAATCTGATGGATCTCAGCCATGCCGAATTCCTCCATGTCGAGACTTTCGGCGTGAACGGCTCGCTGTTCGAATGCGGGCGGCAGACGGTGGAAGTGGCGGAAGGCGGGGCGATCTGGAACCTTTGGGACATCACCGATGCCAGCCCGCCCGATTGGGCAAAGCAGCTGCTGCCCGAAGGCGCGCGGATCGATCAGAAACTGCACATCCGCTGGCATCCGCCCGCGAGCATGGCGCTGACCATTGCGATATCGCGGGCGGGGACTGATCATGCAGAGCCGCTGCTGCCGGAAATGGTCAACCCGCACATCATTACGCCCGAAACGCATACGAGTTCGCACTATTTCTACGATCACGAACCCACCGAGGAAGCCCGCGCGCTGGCATTGCGAGTGTTTACCGAGGAAGACGAGCCGATGATCGAAGCGGCGCAACGGGCGCTGGGCAACATGGATTTCTGGGAGGCGCGCCCCGCGATCCTGCCCACCGATGCCGCCGCCATCCGCGCCCGCCGCGCGCTGATGCAGATGCGGCGGCGCGAGGCGGAAGGTTAGCGGGTCCTGAGCCTAGTCCGAGCCGTTCGCCCGGATATTGGCAATAGCTTCGGCTGAAAGATCGCGGATCATCACGTTGCGGAAAACAATTTCCGCCCATTCGAATTCCAGCCCGATCCGCCCGCGTGTTAGCGGGACATCGGCCTGCGGATTGCGCAGGGCGAACAGCGTGTTGACGATCCGCCCGTTGACCAGATGCGCGGCCTGATCGTCGAAAGCGATCAGGTCCACCGTGTTCCAGCCGTCCGCTTCGTAATCCATGTGCCGGGCGAAGTTCTGCCGGGCATAGCCGCCCGCGCTCACCGGTTCGGCATAGGTTTGCGGGAAGGCGGGAATCCAGTTGGGCCACAGCGGCCAGCCGCCCAGACTTGGGCCGTGCAGGCCCAGCGTATCGATCAGGATTGCATCGCCGCAATTGCCCTCCATCATCTGCATTTCGACGCAGGGGGGAAAGTGGCGCCCGTGCACATGCGGGGTCATGTGATAGAGCAGCCCGCTGTTGCGCGCCGACCAGCGGCGGGGAGCATAGCGGTTGGCGCCCCAGCGATAATCGAACCGCAAGTGATAGTTGCCGTATTCCTCCACCGTGGCCAGATAGC
This sequence comes from Alteraurantiacibacter sp., assembly GCA_041740775.1. GTDB lineage: Bacteria > Pseudomonadota > Alphaproteobacteria > Sphingomonadales > Sphingomonadaceae > Alteraurantiacibacter. The sequence goes on from JBGSLI010000261.1 coordinate 2,112, forward strand.
CCGGCTGCGCCTCTGCCCCGCTGTGCGAGGGGCCGAGGAAATGCAGATTGCCGTCACTGATCGAGGCAAGACCCTGCACGTCCTCGAACCCCACTCCGTGCTGATAGAATTGCCAGCCGTCGAAGGAATGCCCGTCGAACAGCAGTCGCCAGGGCGACGATTGTGCCTGCGCGGCAAAGCCGAGCCAGTCAGGCAAAGCCAGCGATGCCGCCCCGGCACCCAGAGCGGCCAAGGCGTGGCGGCGGGAAAGACTATTCTGCATCCGGTTCTGCATTGCTTGCCTCCAGCATCCCGATATCGCGCATCCATCGCAGCATCTGCGCGGGCCATCCCTCGCTCGGCTCTCCCGCGCGGCCCAGCCCGAAGCCGTGCCCGCCGCTGGCCAGCAGGTGAAACTCCACCGGTGCGCCTGCCGCGCGATAGTCTTCGATCAGCGGAAAGCCTTCCACCTGGGCGAGCAGGAAATCATCGGCGGCGATGGTGACGAACAGCGGCGGGGGATTGTCGGGCAGCGCCAGCGGCCCCATGCCAGGATAGATCGGCGCGGCAAAATCGGGCAGGTCATCGCCGCCGTGTTCGATCACGCTGCGGGTGAGGAAGCCGCCGGCGGAAAAGCCCATGAAGCCCACGCGCAGCGGATCGACGCCGTAATCCGCCGCATGTTCGCGCACGTGGCGCAGCGCAGCCAGCCCGTCTGCCAGCGCGAAATCGGGCGTGTCGACCGGCATGGCGAAAGGTGCAGGTGCCTCACCGCGCATTGCGCGGCCCATCGCCCCGGTCCATTCGGCCTGCTCCATTGGCGAGGGGATGACCCGATATTTCAGGACAAAGGCGGCCACGCCATTGTTCGCCAGCCAGCGGGCAACCTCCCAGCCTTCTTTCTCGATCGCGAGGCCGAGGAATCCCCCGCCCGGTGCCACGATCATCGCCGCGCCGCTGCCGCCGCCCACCGGCAGCACCGGGACAAGCGTGGGCAGGGTAACATTGCGCACGCTCATCTGCGTGCCGCCCGAAACGGTCTCTGGCACGATTTCGTGAAACCAGATTTCCTCGTCGAGCGTGCCAGCAGGGACGCTGTCCAGCCGGATTTCGCCGGGCTGGACTGGCGCGGGAAGCTCTTCGGCTGCCCAGACGATGTTCTGCGCCGCCAGCGGGGCGGGCAAAGCGAATAGCGCCGCGATGGCGAAGCCGAGAG
>JBGSLI010000262.1:0-9175 GCA_041740775.1 Alteraurantiacibacter sp.
AGCCCGGCTTCATAGGCGATATAGCCCGCAAGGTGGCCACCCGAAGCGATCCGCGCCGCATCGGCAGCGGCCAGCGTGTCGGCCACATCACGCGCGCTCCGCGCAACGAAAGTTTGGCGCGGGGCGCTGAAGAATTGCGCATCGCTCGCGCTTTCGCTTCGCGCATCATCCAGCAGGACAAAGGGGCTGTGGCCATCCATCCGCGCCGCTTTAGGGTTCGGACCCCTTATCTCGCAACCAAATCCTGATCCTTATCGGGCCGGGAGTGCGGCGGTGAACCGAATGCGGGGCGCGGCAGCGATGCGAGGCACGCCACGCTCACCACCATGCAGCCGATAGCCACCCAGAAGAACTGATCGTAATTGCCCGTCCGGTCGAAAGTATCGGCCGCAGCCAGCGGGCCAAGCGCAGTGCCCAGCGAAAGCGCGACGAGCAGCCCGCCGTAAAGCGCGCCGAACGCCTTCAGGCCGAAATGGCGGGTGGCGAGATAGACGATCACATCGACTTCCGCCCCCACCGTCAGCCCGATCAGCGCGGCGGACAGAAAAGCCATTTCCGGGCCGAGGAACAGGAAGCTGAGGCAGGCCAGGATCGGCAGGCAGAAGATCGCCGCGCCCACCAGGCTGGCGCGCAGCCGATCGAGCAGAAGGCCCGTGCCCAGCCGCCCGGCAATGGCGAAAATGCCGATCCAGAACGCCAGCGCGCCCGCCGCCGTGGGCGCCATTCCGGCATCGGTCTGGATGGCGATGAAATTCACCACCAGCGCCAGCGCGACGAAAGTGAACAGCAAGCTGGCCAGCAGCAGCCGCAGATAGATGGTGCTTTTCAGCCCTTCGACAAAGCCGGACCCTTCCAGCACGCGTGGTGCGGCGGCTTGCGCGGGCTTCTTTTCATCGCGCGCGCCGCGAAAGAACAGGAAAATCACCGGCCAGGCAATCGCCGCCCAGATCGCCGCCTGCATGCCCATCGCGGTCTGCCAGCCATTGCTTTCGATCAGCGCCGCGCCCAGCCACGGGAACAGCGCCTGCGCCACCGATGCGCCGGACAGGGTGACGGCAAAAGCCATCCCGCGCGAGGCTTCAAACCTTGTGGCGACGGCGGCGGTCCAGATCGTCGCCTGCACCGGCAGGGTGGCGAAGGCCATCACCACCCACAAGCCATACCATTGCCATTGGCTGCCATCGGCCGCGAGGCCAATGGTGGCAAACGCGGCGCAGGACAGCGCCACCCCGATGACCCCCAGCGGGCGCGGGCCGATCCGGTCCACCAGCATGCCGATGGGAATGCCGAACAGCGCCTGGATCAGCGTGGCGATGGTGAGCCCGGCGGTAACGGTGGAGCGATCCCAGCCGAAGCCTTCGCTGACGGGTACGATATAGGGGCTAAGGCCGTAAATATGGATGACGCTGGTGGCATAACCCAGCGCCGCCGCCACCGGCAGCGTCCAGTATCGGCCCCATTCGGCGCGCGCATCAGCCTGCTGCATGTCCGGCTCCCCCATCGTATCGGCTACTCCTTGCCGGTATCGCCCAGCACCTCATCCGTATCCGCGCCCAGATGCGGGGTTGGCCCCGCCACCCGGCCCGGCGTTTTCGAAAACCAGGTGGGCACTCCGGGATAGCGGATGGTGCCGACATCGCTTTCCACCTCCTCGAAAAAGCCGATGGCGTTGAGATGCGGATCGGTGAACAGTTCGTCGGTCGATTTCACCCGTGCGCAGGGGATTTGCAAAGGGGTGAGCAGATCGAGCCATTCCTGCGTGGTCCGCGCGGCAAAGGTCTGCGCCAGCAGCGCGTAGATCCGGTCGATATGCTTGGCGCGCTTTTTCAGCGTGTCGAATTCCTCGGCCTGCCAATCGGGCCGCAGCGCCTCCATGAAGGCGTTCCAGTGCTTGTCGTTATAGACCAGCGCGGCAAGATACCCGTCTTTCGTCTTGTAAGGGCGTCGGTTGGGAGAAACCGCACGGTGATAATGCGCCGGACCGAGCGGGGGATCGAAAAGCATTCCGCTGGCGTGTTCCACCAGCATGAAACTGCTCATTGCCTCGAACATGCCGACTTCCACCTCCTGCCCCTCGCCGGTGCGCGCGCGGTGGAACAGCGCTGCCAGCGTGGCATACAGCCCGTGCAGTCCGGCGATCTTGTCGGCCATGATGGTGGCGGCAAAGCCGGGCTCGCCGTTCATCAATCCCTGCACATGCGGGATGCCGCATTCGGCCTGGATGGTATCGTCATAGGCGGGCTTATCGCCATCGGGCCCGCGCCGCGAATAGCCGTAGCAATTGGTATAGACGATATCGGGGCGGATCGCGCTGACGGCGGCGTAATCGAAGCCCAGCTTTGCGATGGCCTTGCCGCGCATCGAATGGATGAACACGTCTGCCCCCGCGATCAGCCCGCGCAATGCGGCGCGATGGCTTTCCTGCCGCAAATCCAGCTCGACACTTTTCTTGCCGCGGTTGATGTTGGTGAACACCCCGCCCAGATCCTCGCTCGGTCCGGCGTTGATATAGCGCGTGGCATCGCCGCCGGGCGGTTCCACCTTGATCACTTCGGCACCCAGATCGGCCATGATCTGCGTGGCATAGGGGCCGAATACCATGGCGGTGAGATCGACGACCCTGATCCCGGCGAGCGGGCCTTTTGTCTGTTTGGTGTTGTTCACGAATATCCTCTCGCTGCGCGCTATCGCAAGCGCGCGGCGCTGCCAACCGGCATGGCCGCCCCACGACGGTTTTGGCCCGCTTCGCCCTGCCGATATCGCACCGGCGGGCGGTTTCGCTTTCCCGATCCGCGGCGTAGGAGGCGCGAATGGACTTTGCCCTTTCGCCCGACCAGCAGGAAATCCGCGACGCGGTGCTGCGCATCGCCGCCGGATTTTCCGGCGATTACTGGCTCGAACGCGATGAGGATGGCGAATTTCCCACCGAATTTCACCGCGCCATGGCCGAGGCCGGCTGGCTGGGCATCGCCATGCCCGAAAGCGTGGGCGGGGCGGGGCTGGGCATAACCGAAGCCGCGCTGATGATGCAGGCAGTGGCCGAAAGCGGCGGCGGCATGGCGGCGGCCTCCAGCATCCACGGGCCGGTATTCAGCCTGGAACCGGTGGCGCGTTTCGGCACCGGGGAACAGCAGCAGCGGATGATCCCGCCGATCCTTTCAGGCGCGGAAAAGATGTGTTTCGCGGTGACCGAGCCCAATGTCGGGCTGGACACCACGCGGCTCAAAACCCGCGCCCGCAAGGTAGATGGCGGCTATATGGTGGATGGCGAAAAGGTGTGGATCACCAATGCCCATGTGGCCGACAAGATCATGCTGCTCGCCCGCACCACCCCGCTGGAAGAGGTGGAGAAGAAGACCCACGGCCTCTCGCTGTTCTTCACCCGGCTCGACCGGGAAAAGATCGAAACCCGGCTGATCCCCAAGATGGGGCGCAAGGCGGTCGGTTCCAACACCATGTTCCTCAACGATTTCTTTATCCCGGAGGAGGACCGGATCGGGGCCGAGGGGGATGGCTTCAAGATCATCCTCCACGGCCTCAATCCCGAACGCATATTGCTGGCTGCCGAAGCGGTGGGGATCGGTCGCGCGGCACTCGCCCGTGCGCGCGACTATGCGAAAGAGCGCGTGGTCTTCGGCCGGCCCATCGGCCAGAACCAGTCGATCCAGCACCCGCTGGCGAAATGCTGGATGGAACTGGAAGCGGCCAATCTGATGGTTTTTCGCGCCGCCAGCCGGTTCGACGCGGGCGAGGATTGCGGCGGCGATGCCAATGCCGCCAAATATCTGGGTGCCGAAGCCGGATTTGCCGCCTGCGAGGCAGCGGTGATGACGCATGGCGGGATGGGCTATGCCAAGGAATATCACGTCGAACGCTACATGCGCGAAGTGATGATCCCGCGCCTTGCCCCGGTCAGCCCGCAGATGATTCTCAATTACATCGCCGAACGGGTATTGGACCTGCCCAAATCCTATTGACGCCAGATCCGGTCAGGGGATGTTGCGTTCGCGCCGGTTGGTGAGGGGACGAATGTAGGAAATGTCCTCGCGCGATCGCGCGCCAATCCCGTTCAGCCCGATATCGGGCACATCGCCGAACGGCAGCGGCAGCGCCGGGGGCAGGCAAGACCATTCGATGACATTGGTGCGCAGCGCGATTTTCCATGCCCCGTCGCGCCTTTCCAGCCGGTCGACATAGCGCCCGCCCGCCAGCATCACGCTGTCGTCCAGATTGCGCGCCGCAAACTGGTAATAGGTTTCGCAATGCGCGCCCCCGCCGTCGATATCGCAGCTGTGGTTGAGCAGATTGTGCTGGGTCAGCGATTGCATCTGCCGGTGCATGGCAAAGGCCCATTGCGCCAGTTCGCGCGGATTGCCCACGAAAGGCCCGGCGGCAATGGTGGCATCGGGGTGGAAGGCGGACAGGAACAGATCGGTATCGAAGCGGTCGATCCCGCGGCAGAAACGGGTGAGGCAATCGAGGATGTCCTGCCGGTCGATCAGCCGTTGCAGGAGGTGTGCTTGGTCCATCAGTCCTGCCTTTCGCTGTGCGCCCAGGCGAAGCTCTGCCCCAGATGATCCGCCATACCGCTGGGAAATGGGGGGAAGGTCCATTGTTCGGGCGAATTGCGGATCGCTGCGATCGCGCCCGCCACATCCTCCACGCTCCATTGAGGGCGGAACACACCTTTGCTCTCGGTCGTCCAGGCGCGCGCCATGCGCCCGGCAGCGGCGATGAAATGTTCGCCCGAAACCTTGCAGCTTTCGTGGCACAGATAGGCCACCATCGGCGCGACCAGTGCAGGCTCCATCGGCGGATAGGCGCTGGTGTCCAGCCCGTCGGCCATCCGCGTCACGGCGGCGGGGATGATGGTGTTGGAGGTGATATTGTGCGGCCCGCCTTCGAGCGCGATCACATTGTTCAGCCCCATCAGCCCGGCCTTGGACATGCCGTAATTCACCGTGGTCTTGCTGCCGTAGAGGCCGCTGCACGAAGCGGTTAGCACCACCCGGCCGTAAGTTGCCGCGATCATGTGCCCCAACGCCGCCTTGGCCAGCATGAAGCCGCCGCGGAAGTGGACATCGGTGACCGCGTCGAAATCCTCCACGCTGAGATCGGCGATCGTGCCGTAACGGACATTGCCCGCATTGTGAATCAACATGTCGATCCGGCCCCAATTGTCGATCGCGGTCTGGATGATCGCCTTGGCCCCTTCGGGCGTGGCAACCGAATGGGTGGAGGCCACTGCCGCGCCCCCCGCCGCAACGATCTCATCTGTCACCTCCTGCGCCGGGTCAGCCAGGATTTCATCGCCGCGCGTGGCGCTGCCATTGTCGTTCACCACCACTTTCGCCCCGCGCGCAGCCAGCAGCAGCGCATAGGACCGGCCCAGCCCGCGCCCGGCGCCGGTGATGACGGCAACCTGCCCGTCATATCGCAGTTCGCTCATCTCACTCTCCCGTGATCGGTTGCCAGATCGGGTTCCCACGCGATTCGCGTAAGGAGGGAACTTCCCGCCCGTCGATATCCCGGACGCCGTAATCGCGGGCGATTTCGGCGGTGATGAAGGTTCCGCCGCTGCGGCGCATGATCTGCGGATCGGCGGCCATTGCGGCGATCACCATGCCCGGAAATTCGGGCGAGCAGCCGTTCGCAGAGGTCGTGGCGGAGCGCCCCTCCAGCCCCGGAATCTGCGCCAGATTGCGGATCGCCCGCTCGGTAAAGGTCAGCCCCTGCCACAGCGAGACCGAGGCCACATTGTGCGGCTGGAGTTCGATTGCCATGTCGCGCGCCATCCGGTCCACCGCCGATTTGGCGGTGCCGAAAATCGTGCCGTAGGTATAGGTCACGCCGACATATCCCGATATCGCCACGATCAGGCCCGAACCTTGCGGCACCATGATCTGCGCCGCGTGCCAGGCGGCGGTGAAGTTCGATCGCACCCCCACATCGACCATTTGCCAGTTGGACAGCGGCTTTTGCCAGAAGCCCCCCGGATCGGTCAGATCATCGGGAATGGCGAAGGCGTTGTTGACGAGGGTATCCAGCCGCCCCTGCTCCTTGCGGATCTGCGCGAACAGCGCGGCGACCTGTTCGTCATCGCCGTGATCGCAGGCGACCGCGATGCCGTGCCCCCCGCTCTGGCCCCCGCGCGCATCGCATTCGGCAGCGGTCTGGCCCACAGTGCCGGGCAGTTCATGGTTCCCCGCGCTTACCGTTCTGCCGGTGACATAGACAATCGCCCCTTCGGCGGCGAGCGCGAGCGCAATGCCCTTGCCGATCCCGCGGCTGGCGCCGGTTACCAGTGCAACCTTGCCCCTAAGCAATCCCATCGCGCTGCCTCTCCTTGTCTCCGCCGCGCACTAGGGCAGCGCCGGGGAGTGAAAGCAAGCAAGGTGGCGCGGGTTTCGCCGGGGCGATCATGCGGTGCGCCATGCTTGAGGCGGGGCGTGCTTTGCCGCACACCGGGCGGGAACAAGGCAGATGGATTTATGACCGTGACCGTCGACACCGCGCAGGATCTCGAACAGCCGCTCGTCATTCCGGCCGAGGCCTATGTCTCGCCCGCCTATGCGGCAGCCGAACAGGATCGGCTGTGGCGCAAGGTGTGGTTGCAGGCGGGCCGGGTGGAAGACCTGCGCGTGGTGGGCGATTTCATCACCTTCGATATCGGGCCCGATTCGGTCATCATCGTCAAATCGGGTGAGGCGGCGCTTTCGGCTTATCACAACGTCTGCCCGCATCGGGGGCGGCGGCTGGTAGACGTGCCGGAAGGTCGCCGCAATGCGCGCGGCATCCGCAAAAGCTTCATCTGCGGCTATCACGGATGGACCTTCGGCCTGGATGGCGCAAACACCCATATCCCGCATGAAGACGACTGGCAGGGATCCTTGTGCGCGGGCCGCGCCGATCTGGGCCGGGTGATGGTGGATACATGGGGCGGCTGGATCTGGATCAACCTTGATCCCGATGCCGCGCCGCTGGCGGATTATCTGGGCGTTGTTCCGGCCATGCTCGATCCTTACCGGCTGGACGCCATGCGCCCGCGCTGGCGCAAATGGATCATCTTCGAATGCAACTGGAAGGTGGCGATGGAGGCCTTTTGCGAGACCTATCACGTCGCCACCACCCATCCCGAATTCAACGCCTTCGGCCAGTTTCGCGGCTGGGCGCACAACCACGGGCTGCATTCCAATATCGGCTATGAAGCGCCCAAGGGGCTGGAGGAGGATTCGGGCAAGCTGCGGATCGGCATTGGCGATGCGCGTCTGTCCACCGCTGAAATGCAGAACTTCACCTGGGAAAACGCCAATACCAACACCACCGCAAAGCTGGTGGAGGTGGCAAACCGGCTGAAGGATGAACTGCCCGAAGGTACGCCCCCGGCAGAGGTTTCCGCATACTGGATCAAGACCGCGCGCGAGGAAGATGCCGCGCGCGGGGTGGTGTGGCCTTCGGTGCCCGCCGAACATACCGCCAAGGCGGGCACGGCGTGGCAGGTGTTTCCCAATTTCCAGATCGGCCACGCGGTCAACAACATGCTGTGTTACAGCGCCCGGCCCTGCGGCGGCGATCCGGACAGGTGCATTTTCGAAGCGGCGGTTTACGAACTTTACCCCGCAGGCGAAGCGCCCGAAACCGAATGGGAATATACCAGGCCGCACGAATGGCCGCCGGTGCTGCAACAGGATTTCGCCAATATGGCGGCGGTGCAGCAAGGGATGAAGAACACCGGCTTTCGCGGGGCGCAGGTCAATCCCTATATGGAACGCAGCATCGCCAGCCTGCACTGGAACCTGTCGCGGTTCATGGGCGAAGGCGCGCCGGTATTGCGCGATGTCTGACGAACTTGCCGCCATCGTGCGCTGGTTGAAGGACCGGCAGGATATCTACGATCTGATCGTGCGCGAAGCGCGCGGGCGCGACCGGCACGATGTCGAACTGACTGCCAGCTGCTATTGGCCCGATGGCTTCGACGAACACGGGCCCAGCATTACCCCTGCGCCCGATTACCCGGCGCGCGCCAACGCCGGACACGCCGCCTATTTTGCGGCAACCAGTCACAACATCACCAATCATTCGTGCCAGATCGACGGCGATACCGCGCATTGCGAAACCTATGTGGTGGGGGCGCTGCTTGCAAAGGATGAAGCCACCTGCAAGATCGCGCCGGGCCGCTATATCGACCGGCTGGAACGGCGCGTCAACGAACAAGGGGTAAGCGAATGGCGTATCCTCCATCGCCGTTGCACGGTCGACATGGCCGTGGAAGGCAGCGCCGAATGGCTCGCCTCACCGGCGATTGCCGGGTTCCTCAAACCGCAGTGGAGCCGTGAGGATGTGTCCTACCGTCATCCGGTGATGGTGGGGACGGACGGGGCGCGTTGGGGACAGTGATCAGCGGATTACCAGCGGATATTGCTCGCGCGGGGCCAGCTTGTGGGTGTCGCGCGCAGAAGGGGGCACGCGCCCGCCCTTGTCCGTGATGCCGTAACGCACAGCCATTTCCGCACCGATTACCGTCCCGCCCGAAAGTTCATCCCTCGCAGGGTCGTTGAACATCGCCCAGATCAGATGGCCGGTAAATTCCGGCGTTTCGAGCGTATCGACCAGATGACCGTATTTTTCGCTGTCGGCTTCGATCATAGCCAGCAGGCGTTCGGTTGCCAGCGCCCCCATCCACATCGAAACGCTCGCCACTCCGGTCCCGGCGAAATCCACCGCCATGTCGGCGGCCAGCTTGTCCTGCCCCGCCTTGTGCGCGCCATAGGCCGGACCCATGCAATAATGCACCGCGCCGGGGGATGAGGTAAAGGCGATCAGTCCGCCGCCCTGTTTCACCATGATCGGCGCGGCGTGCCAGCTGGCTTCGTAACTGCTTTTGACCCCCACATCGATCATTCGGCCAAGGCTGATCGGCTTTTGCCAGAAATGACCCGGAGCATGCAGCGCGTCGTGGATGGCGCAGGCATTGTTGACGAGGATATCGAGCCGGGCGTTCTCGGCGATGATCTGTGCGAACAATGCCACAACATCGCCTTCATCCGCATGGTCGCAGCGGACCGCTATCCCCAGTCCGCCCGCCTCGCTCACCGCGCGGGCGGTATCGTGGATGGTGCCCGGCAGGTCCTGCGCGGCGCTGCCGTCGCTGCGCCCGGTAACATAGACCTTGCAG
>JBGSLI010000263.1:0-4496 GCA_041740775.1 Alteraurantiacibacter sp.
CCCGCTCGCGCCGCAATGCGCGGGCATAGGCGGCGGGCGACATTCCCACCGCGCGGGAGAAGATGCGCTGGAAATGGGTGGGGGAATAGCCGGTAATCGCGCCCAGCCTTTCCAGCGGCACCGATTCTTCGGCATCGCGCAGCAGCCTCAGCGCCTGCATCACCGCCGCTTCTTCCCGGCTGTGCTGATCGGGCGCGCAGCGTTTGCAGGCACGCAGTCCCGCCGCCTCTGCCGCATCGGGCGTGGCGTAAAAGCGCACGTTCTCCCGCTTGGGTGCGCGCGCCGGGCAGGAAGGGCGGCAGTATATCCCGGTCGAATGCACGCCGGTAACAAAGGCGCCGTCAAAGCGGCGGTCCTTCGCCAGCGCGATCCGCCAGCACTGATCGTCGATGAGTGGTGTGTCCGTCATGCCGCTTTCATAGTCTTCCCCACATTGCTGCGCGTCCCGAAGCTTGCGGTCAATGTCGGGCAAGCTAGAGAAGGTGGCGATGCGCCGCATTCTTGCCCTTTTCACCTTGATGCTGTGCCTGGTCGCGCTCCAGCCTGCGCCCGTTCATGCCGATCCCGCCGATATCGACGCGGCCAGCCGGGGCGTGGTGCGGGTGGTGATCATCGGCAATGATGGCAAGGAGATATTCCCGATCTCGCACGGCACCGGTTTTGCCGTAGGGGGCGAACGCATCGTCACCAATGCCCATGTGGTGCAGCAGGCGATTGCGGACAACCGGCTGGCGATCGGCATCGTTCCCGCCGATGGCGATCGTGCGGTATATGCAAGGCTGGTGGCAGTCAGCATCCGCAATGATCTGGCGCTGCTGGCGACGACCGAACCGATCGGCCTGCCTTCGCTCACCATCGCAGGCAATCCGGCGCAATCGGGCACGGTAACGGCCATAGGCTATCCGCTGAATGTGGACCGGGCGCAGGGGCTGAGCCTTTCCGACATGTTTCGCGCCCAGCCGCCGGTTACCGCCACCGGCTTTCTTTCGGGCCGCCGTCCCAGCCGCGAATTCGATACGCTCCTGCACACCGCGCCGATTGCGGCGGGCAACAGCGGCGGGCCGCTGGTGGACGATTGCGGGCGGGTGCTCGGCGTCAATTCCTTCGGCACGCTGAGCGAGGGATCGGACGCGGAGTTTTTCTTCGCCGTCTCCACCCGCGAACTGCTCCCCTTCCTGCGTGCAAACGATGTGACCCCGCAAATCAATTCCGCCGATTGCCGCAGCCTGGCCGAACTCGACGCGCAGGAGCGCGCCCGGCAAGAGGCAGCGCAGGCGGTTGCTGATCGCGCCGCCGCAGCCGAAGGCGAAGCCATAGCCCGGCGCACCGCCGAATTGCGCCGCACTATCGGCTATGAAGTGATGGAACAGCGCGACAACCGTTTTGCGCTCGCCATAGTGCTGCTGATGATCGGTGCCGGAGCAGGAGCAGTCGCCACCATCGGCCATCTGCGCCGGGATTTCCGCCTGCGCGCGTTTGCCGGCGCGGCGGCGCTGTTGGCGCTGGTGGGGGCAGCATCGGCGTGGATCGCCCGCCCTTCCTTCGCCGCCATCGATAATCGCGTGGAAGAGGCGCTGCGCGAGGCGATGGACAGCGCCAGCAGCGGCCAAATAACGCTGGGAGCGGCAACCGGAGACCGCGCATTCATCTGCGTTCTCGATCCGCAGCGCAGCCGCGTGGTGGGCGATCCGGAAGAGGATATTCCCGTCCGCTGGTCTGCCGATGGCTGCGTCAACGGGCGCACCCAATACGGGCTCGACGCCGACCAATGGACCCGCGTATTCGTGCCTGCAAACGAGGCGGCGGTTTCGGTCAACAGCTTCGATCCGGTAGCGGGCGAACTAGTGATGGAACGCTACCTGCTCGATCGCCAGGCAATGTCCTCCGCCCGTTCCACGCGCGGCGATTATACCGCACCGGAATGCGGCGGGGGAGAGGATGCGGCGCGAGAACTGGGCGCCTATCAATCCGCTATCACTGCCAATCTGCCGCAAGATCCCAACGAACGGCTGGTGTATCGGTGCGAGGCATCTGCGCAAACGCCCGATAACGGCTAGGCGATGGCCCGCGCCCACCGGGTTGCATCGCAGCAAAGCCGATGCTAGGCGCGCGCCAGCCGTGACGGGGTGCTTTTGCATCGCGATTCTGCGGCATCACACTTTTTTTCCGTTACTCGGACCCAAGAGGACTTCGCGCGTGGAGCTTTCCGCCGGTATAAAGGCAAGCCTGGCAGGGCGTTATGCCAGCGCTCTTTTCGATCTTGCCAGCGAGGCCGGAAACGTCTCGGCGGTGGAGAGCGATCTTGACCGGATCGATGCCGCGCTGGCCGAATCGGCCGATCTGCGCGCGTTCATCACCAATCCCGAAATCAGCCGCAGCCAGATTGCCGCGGTGATGGCGGGCGTGGGCGCGCATCTGGGCCTGTCCGAACTCACCCGCAGCTTCCTCGGCGTGCTGGCGCAAAACCGCCGTGTGTCGAAAATTCCGGCGATGATCCGTGCTTTCGCCAGCATCGCTGCCGCCCAGCGCGGCGAAGTGCAGGCCGAAGTCGCCAGCGCGCACGCGCTCACCGGTGAACAGATTGCCACGCTCGAATCCCGGCTGCGCGCGCGCGAAGGCCGCACCGTTAAACTGAAATCGCGCGTCGATCCTGACCTTCTGGGCGGGCTCGTCGTCACCATCGGATCGCAGCGGATCGACGCCTCGATCCGCACCCGTCTCAACTCGCTTGCCCAAGCAATGAAGAGCGCCTGAGCCAGGCCGCTTTTCCGCTCCGATCAACAAGAAGGCAGACACATGGAAATCCGCGCCGCAGAAATCTCGAAGGTCATCAAGGACCAGATCGCCAATTTCGGCACCGAAGCCGAGGTAAGCGAGGTCGGCACCGTCCTCTCGGTGGGTGACGGGATCGCCCGCATCCACGGGCTGGACAAGGTGCAGGCCGGCGAGATGGTGAAGTTCGCCAATGGCGTGGAAGGCATGGCGCTGAACCTGGAAGCGGACAATGTGGGCGTGGTGATCTTCGGGTCGGACACCAACATCAAGGAAGGCGACAGCGTAAAGCGCACCGGCACGATTGTGGACGTGCCCGTGGGCAAGGGCCTGCTGGGCCGCGTGGTGGATGCGCTGGGCAATCCGATCGACGGCAAGGGCCCGCTGACAGATGTCAAGCGTTCGCGGGTTGAAGTGAAGGCACCGGGCATCATCCCGCGCAAATCCGTCCACGAACCCGTGCAGACCGGCCTGAAGGCGATTGACGCGCTCGTGCCCGTGGGCCGTGGCCAGCGCGAACTGATCATCGGTGACCGCCAGACCGGCAAGAGCGCCGTCGCGATCGATACCTTCATCAATCAGAAGGGCGTGAACGCGGGCGATGACGAGGGAAAGAAGCTCTATTGCATCTATGTCGCCGTGGGCCAGAAGCGTTCCACCGTGGCGCAGATCGTCAAGAGCCTCGAAGAAAACGGCGCGATGGAATATACGATCGTGGTCGCCGCCACCGCATCAGAACCCGCGCCGCTGCAATATCTGGCGCCCTACACCGGCTGCGCGATGGGCGAATTCTTCCGCGATAACGGAATGCACGCGGTAATCGTCTATGACGATCTGTCCAAGCAGGCGGTGGCCTACCGCCAGATGTCGCTGCTGCTTCGCCGTCCGCCGGGCCGCGAAGCCTATCCGGGCGACGTGTTCTACCTCCACTCTCGCCTGCTCGAACGCGCGGCGAAGATGAACGACGAGATGGGCGGCGGATCGCTGACCGCGCTGCCGATCATCGAAACGCAGGCGGGCGACGTTTCGGCGTATATTCCCACCAATGTGATCTCGATCACCGACGGGCAGATATTCCTTGAAACCGACCTGTTCTTCCAGGGCATCCGCCCGGCGATCAACGTCGGCCTGTCGGTTTCCCGTGTGGGCGGCGCCGCGCAGACCAAGGCGATGAAGAAGGTGGCCGGCTCGATCAAGCTGGAGCTGGCGCAATACCGCGAAATGGCGGCCTTCGCGCAGTTCGGCTCTGACCTCGACGCCTCCACGCAAAAGCTGCTCAATCGCGGTGCACGCCTGACCGAGCTGCTCAAGCAGCCGCAGTTCAGCCCGATGCCGTTCGAGGAACAGACGGTGTCGATCTATGCCGGCACCAGCGGCTTCCTCGATGCCATCCCGGTGAACCGGGTCAACGAATACGAAGCGGCGATGCTCAGCTACATGCGCAACGAACATGCCGACGTGCTCGCGGGCATCCGTGACAGCGGCAAGTTCGAAGGCGAAGTGGCGGACAAGGCCAAGGCCGCGCTCGATACTTTCGCCAAGCAGTTCGCTTAAGCCAAACCGACGCAGGGAGCCGAAATGGCCAGCCTCAAGGAACTCAAGGACCGGATCAAATCGGTCAAGTCGACGCAGAAGATCACCAAGGCGAAGCTGATGGTCGCCGCGGCGAAGCTGCGCAAGGCGCAGGCCGCGGCGGAGGCCGCGCGCCCCTATGCCACGCGGCT
>JBGSLI010000264.1:0-4200 GCA_041740775.1 Alteraurantiacibacter sp.
ATAAGACGCGTTGAACTGGCCGAGCTGGTAACGCGCCAGGTAGTCGTAGTAGCCACCGGTTTCCTGTTGGCCGGTGACGCGCAGCACCAGCATCAGCGTGGCGCCGAAGGCGGCGGCGATCGAGAGGATGTGGATCACCTGCGCGACCGGCACGTTCCAGAAATTTTCGACCATGAACAGGCTGAAGCCTGTTTCCTGCATCTGGGCCGCCCATTCGAGCAGGAAGGTTCCCTTCAGCCACTCGGTCAGATTGAATAGCAAATCGAACATGGGACCTGCGCTCCCCTCCCGTTCTTATATCTTCGATCAGGCGAGATTGACCCTGTCCGAATTGTTTTCGCCTTGATCCAGCGCAATCCCGCTAGCGCGCAATTGCCGCCGCGCCAAGCCCCCTGGATTGATTCTGTCCGGATAAGCGGCAATCTGGAGGTATTGAAAACGCGCTTCTTTTCGTTCTGCTGTAAGGTGCAAGCGGCGGAAAACACGGGGTTTTGACGGGGATCACCGGGGCGCCCGATTGGCCCGGAAAAAGAAGCCGGAAGCGCAGGCATTGTCAAAGCCGGGCAGCGCGTTTAGGACAGAATCAACGAACAGGTTGCGGAAGCGGGCGGCGATTCCCGCGCTCGCGATTCGGGGAGACTGGCTGGATGCGCATGGCACGGGGACTGGGACTGGCAAGCCTGCTGGCGTGCGGCACCGCCCTGGCGGGCTGCGCCAGCATGGCAGCGCTGGCGCAGGAACAGGCGGCACAAGCCCAACCTTTGTCATCGCAGCCCGATGCCGACTGGCACACCATCAACCGCGATCTTGCCGCCACCCGCTTTTCTCCGCTGGCAGAGATAAATCGTGGCAATGTGCGCGCATTGCAGGAAGCCTGGACCTATCCCTATCGCGCCTTCAACAATGCCGTTCCGCTGGTGGTGGACGGGGTGATGTATTTCCCCGCCGCCAATCGCATCGTTGCGCTGGACGCGGCAACGGGCGCGGAAATCTGGGTCCATACGCACGAATTTGCGCCCGCAGCAGGCCCTGGCGGACCGGGCGGACCCGGCGGTTTTGCCGGGCGCGGCCTCGGCTACTGGCCCGGCGATGCAAGTCACGCCCCGCGTCTGCTGGTGATGGGCCCTGCGCGTCTTCATGCTTTCGATCCGGCAACCGGAAACCCGGTGGAAAGCTTTGGCGAGGGCGGATCGGTGCCGGTCGATCCGGGATACAGCGGCACTCCCACCATCACCGGCAATGTCGCCATCATCGGCGCGGCCACGCTGGAAAATCCGCAGGGCGCGCCGGGCAATCCGCGCGGCTTTGATGTGCTGACGGGCGAGAAATTGTGGGAATTCGATACCACGCCTGACGCCGGAGAACCTTTCAGCGAAACCTGGGGCGATGGCTGGGAAGGCCGCGGCGGCACCAATATGTGGGGCTTTGCCGCCACCGTGGACGAGGCCACCGGCACCGCTTTTCTGCCGATCGCCGGCCCGGCGCACAATTATTACGGCGGTGATCGGCCCGGCACCAATGTGTTCGGCAATTCGGTAGTGGCGGTGGATGCCGCTTCGGGCGAATATCGCTGGCATTTCCAGACCGTCCACCACGATCTGTGGGATATCGACATGAGCCACGCCGGGGCGCTGATCCCCGTCACCACGCCCGATGGCGAGCGGCACGAAGTGCTGGCCAATGTCGGCAAATCAAGCCTGTTCTTCGTGCTCGACGCTGCTGATGGCGAGCCGGTGCATGAAGTGGAGGAACGCCGCGTTCCGCCCGGAGACGTGCCGGGCGAATATTATCACCCCACCCAGCCCTTTCCCGCCATCACCCCGCCGTTGAGCCGGATGGAGATGACCTATCAGGACATCGTCACGCCGCAGGATACCACGGCTGCGCATTCGGCGGCCTGCTATGCGATGTGGGACAGGGCGGGCGGTTTTCTCAACCTTGGCCCTTACACCCCCTTCATGTTCAGCCCCGAAGGCGCACCGCCGCGCTCCACCATCCAGCTTCCCGGCGGGATCGGCGGGGTGAACTGGGGCGGCCCCGCAGCCGATCCTGCCACCGGCATGGTCTATGTCAACGCATTGGACACATCGCTGGTGGGCTGGGTGGAAAAGGTGGAGGGCGATCAGCCCTATTCCTTCGATACCAGCGCGGGCGGATCGCAAACCGAATATGATCGCGCCAGCGTGGACGGCAAGGGTCCGTTTTTCAGCTTTTCCGCGCCGCTATCGGGCGAATATGATGCCAACGGCCGCCCGGTGGGCACGGTGCTGCCGTGCTACAAGCCGCCCTGGGCGCGGCTGACTGCGGTGAATGCCAACACCGGCGAAATTGCCTGGGCGGTGCCGCTGGGTCTGTTCGAGGATGAGGCGCTGCCCGAAGACCGTCGCCTGCTGGGCAATGCGGGCAGCGCAGGGCCTACCGTTACCGCTGGCGGGCTGGTATTCGTGGGCGCAACCAATGATCGCCGCCTGCGCGCCTTTGACGCCGCAACTGGCGAACAGCTATGGGAAGCGCAATTGCCGGGCAATGCCAATGCCAATCCGCTGAGCTATGGCGGGAATGACGGAAGACAATATGTGGCCATCAATGCCGGCGGCAGGATAGTGGCCTTCGCACTGGAACAGCAATAACTGGATTTGAGGAGTGGTTATGCGGGGAATTACACGGTTTGCAGGCGTTGCGGCAGCAGTTCTGGCGCTTGCCACTCTGGGCAGCGGGGCCGCGTCTGCCGAAGGGCATGAACAGCAGATCGAACGGATCGGCGAACATCCCAACATCAACGGCGTGTGGCAGGTGATGAACAGCGCCAACTGGAACCTGGAACCGCACAGCGCGGCCAGCAATCCGCTGCCCGAAGCCGACCGGATTCTGGGCGCAATCGGCGCGATACCCGCCGGGCTGGGCGTGGTTGAAGGCGGGGCTATCCCCTATAATGACGCGGCACGCGAACGGCTCGCGCGCAACCGCGCCAATCTGGTCAATCACGATCCCGAAGCCGCCTGCTACCTGCCCGGTATCCCGCGCGCGACATATCTGCCGCACCCCTTTCAGATCGTGCAGGGCGATGGTGACGATATCCTGATGGTGTATGAATACGCCTCCGCCAACCGGGTGGTCCACATGGAGGAAGTCGGCATCCCGCCGATCGATACCTGGATGGGCACCTCCTATGGCACATGGGACGGCGACACGCTGGTCGTCACCACTCTGGCGCAAGGCCCCGGACTGGTGAAGCTGCCCGCAGGCGAGATGATCGACGGGGTGACCTGGCTGGACCGGGCGGGCAATTACCTGACCAATTCGGCCACCGTCACCGAACGCTTCACGCTGGCAGACGGCGGTCATCACATGGACTATCAGGTGACGATCGAAGATCCTTCTATCTACACCAGGCCGTGGACGATCAGCATGACGCTTTATCGCCTCGTCGAAGATGATGCGCAACTGCTTGAATTCAAATGCGTTCCGTTTTCCGAAAACCTGCTCTACGGTGACTTAATCGCAGGGCAAGGTAGCGAGTGATAGACGGACAAAGTCAATTACGCTAAGAGCGACACATCACGAATTACGACCCGAGGAGTATCACCATGCAGATGAAGAAGCTCAGCGCCGCCGCAATCGGCGCCGTGCTCGCGGTGACCGGGGTGGGGGCCTACGCACACCACTCTTTTGCCACCGAATTTGACCGCAATCGCCCTGTGCGCCTTGAAGGCACGGTGGTGATGTTCGAGTGGGTGAACCCCCATTCGTGGATCCACATCGATGCCACCCGCAACGGCCGCACCGAACGCTGGCGGGTGGAAGGCGGCGCGCCTTCGGCACTGCTGCGCCGGGGCTGGAACAGGAATTCACTGCCCGCCGGGACCGAAATCATCGTCGAGGCCTTCCAGGCGCGCGATGGCGATACCCGCGCGTCGGCGGCGGAAATCCGCTTCCCCAACGGGCGCGAACTCTCGCTTGGCAATCCCACCACCGAAGCCGTGGCCGCCGCCGCCCGCCGCGCGCGCAACTGACCGCCACAATCCCGGCACATGCCGAAAGCTGCGAACGGGGGCTCCGAACGGGGCCCCCGTTTTCATATGCGCGATTGACTTGTTCCCTGCCGCTGGGCTTGACTGGGGCGACCTGCAAAAAGGAACTCCGATGATCCACCCTTCGCGCCTGTTCGCATCTGCCGCACTGCTGGCGGCAACCGCCCTG
>JBGSLI010000265.1:0-4069 GCA_041740775.1 Alteraurantiacibacter sp.
GGCCTATGCCGTCACCGCCGATCCAATGGGAGAGGTGGACGCCGCGCTCGCCCGCGCCGCACAGCGCGATACCCGCGTGTTGCTGGTGATGGGCGCGAACTGGTGCCATGACAGCCGGGCGCTGGCCGGGTGGCTGGAAACCGAACGCTTCGCGCGGCTGGTGGACGATCATTTCGAACCGGTGTTCGTCAATATCGGCATGCCGCAGACGGGTGACGGGCACAATATCGCCATCGCCCGCCGGTTCGGGCTGGATGATCTGCCCGGCACCCCCAATCTTCTGGTGATTACGCCCGAAGGTGCGCTGGTCAATCCAGACAGCGCCACCGGATGGCGCGATGCCGCCAGCCGCAGCGAGGATGCGATCTACGCCGAACTGGAGCAGCTGGCGCACCGGCCGCTCTGACCGGTTTCTGCGCGGCAATCCTCCGCAATCTTTACCGCAGCTTAAGCCGGCTGCGGTTAGCCTGTCGCGCATGGATATCCGCATTCCCCTTGCCATCGTGCTGGTGACAGGCGGCCTTGTCGGGCTGGTCGTTCCGATGGCTTCCCCCGAAGACAGCGCTCCTGCAGAAAGCGTTGGCGCACCCGGCGGCGGATCGGGCGGTGATGACAGGCTGGCGGTGCTGGCGGGCGATGCGCGGCCCGCGACGTGGGAGGAAAGCGTCCGGATCGACCGCGAGGCGGACGGCCATTTCTACGCCGATGTCAGCGTGGATGGCGTGCCCGCAAGGATGCTGGTGGATACCGGTGCCAGCGTGGTGGCGCTGACCGGCGATGATGCCGCCGCGATGGGGCTATACTGGGATCCGGGTGCGATAGGCCCGGTGGCGCAGGGGGCCAGCGGAACGGTTTACGGCATTCACACAAGGCTGGCGCATGTGACGCTCGGCAATTTCGAAGCGCGCGATGTGGATGCGATGATCATTCCCGAAGGGCTGGGCATATCGCTGCTGGGCCAGTCTTTCCTGTCCTCGGTCCGTTCGGTGCAGATCGAAGGCGATGCGATGGTGCTGGAAAACTAGGGGCCGGCGATGAACATGGCGAGCCTTCTCCCCCGCCGCTGGCGCAGCCGGATCGAGGCAAACCGCCACGCCGAGGCGGTTTCCGCCATTCTCGCCACCACGCCCATCTCTCCGCGCGCCGATGGCGTGGTGCTGTTCTCGATGATCGGCACAACGGCGCTGCTGCCCTATCTGGTGGCGGTGAAAAGCTTGTGGCACCATCTGCAACGCGGGCGGGTGGCGATCCTGGACGATGGCACGCTGACCGCGCAGGATCGCGCCATATTGGCGCATCATTGCGGCGATCCGGAAATCCTGAGGATTCAGGATGTTGTGCCAGGCCCCTTTCCCAAGGGCGGAACCTGGGAACGGCTGCTGACCATCCTCGATCGGCGGGCGGGCGAATACTGGATCCAGATCGATAGCGATACGGTTACGCTTGGCCCGGTGCCCGAAGTGGCCGAAGCCATCGCGCGCAATCGCAGCTTCGTGTTGCTGGGCGGGGCAGAGGCCGAAACGGGCCCGTTGCCGCTGGCCGAATTCTGCGCGCGCTTCTATCCCGATGGCGAACAGGAAGGCCATGTCCAGCACCGGATCGAATCGCGGCTGAACCTTGTCGATCCCGCACGCGGGTGGAAATATCTGCGCGGCTGTTCGGGCTTTGCCGGCTTTGCCGCGATGGGCGAAGGCCGTCCGCTGGCCGCCGCCTTCCTTGCCGAAATGAAACGCCTGATCGGAGAGGACGATGTGGCCATCTGGGGCACCGAGCAGGTCGCCTCCAATTTCCAGATCGCCAACGAAACCGCGCCGGTCATCCTGCCCTATGCCCGCTATCTCAATTACTGGGGCGATGATTGGGGCAAGGATGCCGGCTTTGTCCATTTCGTCGGCACCTTCCGCCATCATGAGGATGCCTATGTGGCCGCCAGCCTGCGGGCGATAGAGGCGCTGACCCGGCACAATTGAACCAGCGGCAATGGCTGCAGCAAATTGCCCGTATTGGGGCAAACGTCTTGACAATGTCGCCATCTGCCAATCAGTTATGTGCAAGACGCAGAACCGCGGACAACGATATGGAAAGGGAGGCGCGAATGGTCGGCATGGCAAAGGCAGGATTGGGTTTGGGATTTTTGCTGGCGCTTGCGGCCTGCGGATCAGGTGTCGATGCCGCGATGGCGGAAATGACATCCTCCTGCGTGAACTCCGCCAACGGCCAGCTGAGCGAGGCGGAATGCAGTTGCATGACCGAAAAATCATTCGCCGTCCTTTCGCCAGAGGAACAGGATTTGATGGGCGCGATTTCATCTTCTGCCGAAGGGCTGAGCGATGCCGAACTGGCCGAAGAACTTGGTCTCAGCTCGAACGAGATGCGCTCGCAGGTGAACCGGGTCCGGTCCAAGATCATGGACACCAGCATTGCCAGCGCTATGGAATGCATGGGCAGCTGATCTTTAATTTCGGGCGCAATCGGCTATATTGGCTAGTATGACGATGCAGCGCCGCGATATCATCCGGGCCAGTCTGGCCGCCGCAGCTACGCTGGCAACGCCCGCGCGCGCTTTCGCACAAGCCGCACCCGATCCGCGCACGCGCCGCCTGCTCGATATTGCCGCGCGCGAAGTGGCGCGGGCGGGCAATGCGCTGTGGCACCGCGATGTGGTGGGAATCGCCGATTTCGGCCTGCATTCCAGCCTGCCGCGCTTCCATTTCGTCAATCTCGAAGCGGGCACGGCCAATAGCGTGCTGGTAACGCACGGCAGCGGTTCCGATCCCGAACACGATGGCTGGCTGAACGGCTTTTCCAATCTTACCGATAGTTGGGCAACCAGCCGCGGGGCCTATCTCAGCTGGGAATGGTATGTCGGCCGTTATGGCACGTCGGTGCGGCTGGGCGGGCTGGATGCGGACAATTCCAACGCCTTTTCGCGCGCCATCGTGATGCATTCGGCCAGCTATGCCACGCCCGATCATGTGGCGCGCTGGGGCAGGCTGGGCCGTTCCAACGGCTGTTTCGCCTTCGGGCCGGACGTATTTCCGCAGGCGCTGACCAGGCTGATGGGCGGGCGGCTGCTGTTTGCCGATGTGCTGGGGATTGGCGAAGATGGCGCGGATATCGCCCGGCCGGAACAGTCGCGGGTGGATTTTGCGCAATTGGCGGCGCGCCACCGCGCGCGCGACGAAATCGCCCTCGCCTCTGCGCAGGCACCGGGCGAGGGCGAGGTTGCGCAGGCCTATCTGCGGGCCGATGCCGCCGCGCCAATCGCCGGATCGCAATAGGGCCGAAGCCTGCTCAGCCCACCACGCTGCTTGCGTCGTTGACGATCTCGATCACTTCTTCCTCGCTTTCGCGGGTGCGATTGATCTGGCGCGGGGCGTCCAGCGCGGCCAGCACCGGCGCATCGCGGCCATAGATATCGTCAAATGCGCGCAGATTGCCGTCGATATCCACGGCCATTGTAAAATAGGTGATGTAGACGGGCATCGTGCGCTGCACCGGCACGCGGGTGTATTGGCCGCTGGTGGAAATCTCCACCGCCTCGTCGCGCGTTGCCCCGCCGCCCAGGATCGCCACCGTCATCGCCAGTTCCAGCGCGCGTTCCACCCTTATGCAGCCGTGGCTGCGCGCGCGATTGTCGCTGTCGAACAATTCGCGCGCGGGCGTATCGTGCAGAAAGATCGCGTGTTCATTGGGCATGTCGAGCTTCATCATGCCCAGCGAATTGGTCGGCCCCGGCTGCTGCACTACTGTGATCCAGCCGTTTGCACCGCGCGTGGCAACATATCCCTGCGCGCGCGCCCATGATGGATTGTTCAATACCCGGTTGCCCAGTCCCTCGCCCCGCACGATGCTTTGCGGCACCGTCCAGGTGGGGTTGAACACCACGCCTTCCACGGTTTCGGCCAGCTGCGGGGTGGCGGTGCGCCCCGGCGCGCCGACGATGGTGCGGTAGCTGCGGATGATCCGGTCGTTCACCGTCAGCCGCAGCTGGTATTCGGGCACGTTGGTGATCAGATACTGCCCGCCCAGATCGCGCGCCAGCCAGCGCCAGCGATCCATGTTGGCG
>JBGSLI010000266.1:0-2003 GCA_041740775.1 Alteraurantiacibacter sp.
CG
Organism: Alteraurantiacibacter sp.; assembly: GCA_041740775.1. Lineage (GTDB taxonomy): Bacteria > Pseudomonadota > Alphaproteobacteria > Sphingomonadales > Sphingomonadaceae > Alteraurantiacibacter. The sequence continues at coordinate 3 of JBGSLI010000266.1, forward strand.
GGATCATACTCAAACTCCCAGTAACCGCGCACCGAGCTGACTGCGGGGTCGGCGACCGGGTTGGTCACCCGATAGAGGTTACTGCTCTGGTATGTATAGTCATAGACCTTGCCGTTTGGATCGGTAATGGTGAGTATTCGGTGTGGAGTGGTTGTCAGATTGTAACTGATGATCGTAGTACGCCCGGCCTGGTCGGTGATACCGGTAAGATCGCTGCCCGTGTAGGCAAATGAAATAGTATTAGTAAAGCGATCAACCATGGAGACAATCTTGCCGTCCGTTCGGAAGTTCATTTTCCGGCCGTCACGATAGGTGATGACGTAACTGCCGTCACCTTCACGCTCGATCAGCGCGGCAAAGGCGGCGGAATTGCCCGATGCGCGGCGCTGCGAAAGTTCCACCAGAATGGCGTTTACCGCCGCATCATGGCCCGAAAGATCCACCCCGTTGATGATATCGGCACCGTTCTCGCGTTCGGCAAAGCGGGCGGCGGCCTGCGACGATGCGGTTTCGGACAGGGTATAGATGCTTGCCCCTTCCACCCCTTCCCTGTCGCCTGCCGAATCGGCGTGGATCGATATGAACAGATCGGCATTCAGCGCGCGGGCGATTTCGGCACGTTCGTCCAGAACGATGAAGGAATCCTCCTCGCGCGTCATCGCCACGCGGATGCCGCCTTCGGCCAGCAGCCGGTCGCGCAGCGCGCGGGCGAGTCCCAGCACTACGGTCTTTTCCCGGAATTCCGCGCCCACCGTGCCGGGATCGGGGCCGCCGTGCCCGGCATCGATCACCACCAGCGGGCGCGAATTGTCCTGCGGGCCCATCACTTGCGGCAGGTCCAGCCGGGCCTGCGCATCGGGCAGCGGCATGGTGATGACATAGGACCGCCCCAGCACCGGCACCGGGATTGTCAGCCCCCACGCATACAGCGCGCCCAGCAACAGCACCGGGAAGGCGAACAACAGGCCGATCTGGATGCGCAACGACACGGGTCTGGGCAATTCCTTATATTTCTCGGCAGGAACGCCGACGGTATTCCCTGGCACAATGACAAGGGATATTTGCCTCAACACGCAACAAGGTTGCCGAGACTTTCCACGGATGCTAGCAGAACGGTGCCGGTGTAACTATATCCCGGCCAGCCGGTTGGGCGCTTTCGCCTTTGCCGGAACAGATTACAGGTTGATGCCCCAATGCAATTGAAGAGCCAGTCAGCAAACCCGCATCCGCAAGGGCGCGTGGATGCTGCGGCGTCAATTGCGCAGACACAAACCCTGCGCCTTTGCATTGCGGCAAACACATTTCGCAAGTCCACCTGCCACGCCCCTGCAAGGGTGCCTGGCAGCGGCGCGATAATTCCCTCCCTGCGCCCCGGCGCGGGGGTTCACACATATCGGCAGCAACCCGCCAGCGGACCGGCTTCAACCGTCCTGTCCGCCCGATCGGGGCCTGCCTGGAGAATATTCAATGGCAACGCGCATGTTGATCGATGCGCGCCACCCGGAAGAAACACGGGTGGCGGTGGTCAAGGGCAACCGGATTGAGGAATTCGACTTTGAATCTGCTGAACACAAGCAGATCAAAGGCAATATCTATCTGGCCAAGGTAACGCGGGTCGAACCTTCGTTGCAGGCGGCTTTCGTCGATTTCGGCGGCAACCGGCACGGATTCCTCGCCTTCAGCGAAATCCATCCCGATTATTACCAGATTCCGTCCGAAGACCGCGCCCGGCTGCTGGCCGACGAACAGGCTGCGGCGGACGAAGAGGCCGCGCTGCGCGCCGAAGAGGACGGCGAGGATTGGGGCGAAAGCGCGCAGGACCGCATGGCCGACGATGATGACGACGATCATCTCGACGATAACGGCGGCAATGGCGGCGTGACCGAAATCGACACTTCCGAGAAAGACGACGTTGCCACGATCGAGGAAGGCCGGGTCGAAAACGATGATGATTCGGATGAATACGACGATGAGGACGAAGGCGACGACGAGGACAGCGAA
>JBGSLI010000267.1:0-2315 GCA_041740775.1 Alteraurantiacibacter sp.
CTGGCGCGCGCGCTGCCGCTGGGGCGCGGCTGGCGGATAAGCGTCGTGCTCGCTTCGGCCACCGCACTGTTTGCCTGGCTGGCGTTCTTTGCCGGATCGAGCATTTCGCGCGAAGCCGCGCAACTTCCCGATATCGTGCAGCAACAGGCGCAGAATATCTTCGCCTGGATGCGCGCGCAGGGGCTCGAAATCGATATTGGCATGGTGCAATCGATGATGAGCCAGGCGGCCAGCGGTTTCGGCACCGTCACCCGCGCGCTGGGCGGGCTGCTGGGCGGGCTGGCCACGCTGTTTCTGATCGCCATCATCGGCATCTATCTGGCCTACGAACCGCGTCTTTACGAACGCGGCGTGGCGTGGATGCTGCCGCTTCACCGGCGGGGCGAATTCTTCACCACCGCCAGCCGCATGGGGCACACCATGCGCCGGCTGATGGCTGGGCGCCTGGTAGGGATGGTGGTGGAAGGGATTTTCACCTACGCGATGCTGGCCGGATACGGAATGGTAACGGGCGAGGCGATCCCTATGGCGGCGCTGCTGGCGATCCTTACCGGCCTGCTTGCCTTCGTGCCCAATATCGGCGCTGTGGCATCGGGCATGCTGATGGTGCTGGTGGGCTTTTCCGGCGGGGCGCAGATGGGTATCTATACCATCGTCGTCTATCTGCTGGTGCAGAACATCGACGGCTACATCGTCATCCCGATGATCGCCCGCAAGACGGTGGATCTGGCCCCCGCGCTGGTGCTGGCGATGCAGCTGGTGATGGGTATTCTGTTCGGCATTCTCGGCCTGTTCCTGGCCGATCCGCTGCTGGCAATGATAAAGGTGGCGCTGGAAGAACGCGCACGCCACAATGATGAAAAGGATGCCGCGGCGCAGGCAAATGGCACCGCGGCGATGGAGACAGGTGCTGCGTAGATTTCTTTACATCGTCACAACGCTGATCGTGCTGGCAATCGCGGGACTGTTTGCGCTGCGCACATTCGGCGAGGAACTGACCGAGATCGCGCTGGTGCCGAGCGCCGAATTCGTGGCGCAGGACCCGCTGGAAACCAACGCCTATCACAGTCCGGACATGTGGTTCAGCCGCCCCGGTCTGGGCGTGGCAAACGATCCGGCACGCTGGCAGCCTGGCTTTGCGCCCGATGCTGCCGCTCCGCCCGCTGCTGCTGACGCTGCCGATATTGGCGCAGACCCGCCGCGCTTCGCGGTGTTCTTCGTCCACCCCACCAGTTTTTACGATGCGCGCCGGTGGAACGCCCCGCTGGCCGACGAGGATTCGCAGAACCGCGCGCGGCTGATGGTGCGCGGCATGGCCAGCGCCTTCAACCGCGCAAGCGAGATCTGGGTGCCGCGATACCGGCAGGCCACATTCGGCGCTTTCATCACCGACAGGCCCGAAGCCGGGCAGGCGCTCGATGCCGCTTATCGCGATATCGACCAGGCCTTCGCCTTCTTCCTCGATTCGATCCCGGCTGACATGCCGATCGTGCTGGCCGGGCACAGCCAGGGTGCCTATCACGTCACCCGCCTGTTGCAGGAACGGGTGGCGGGCACCCCGCTGGCGGCGCGGGTAGCGATGGCCTATCCGATCGGCTGGCCGATCAGCATCGAACACGATCTGCCCAGCCTCGGCCTGCCTGCCTGCGCCACGCCCGATCAGTCGGGCTGCATCGCGGGCTGGGCCAGCTTTGCCGAACCGGCCGAGCCGGGCCAGTTCTTCCGCCGCTATTCGGCCATCCCCGGCAATGACGGCGCACCGCGCGGCGAAAGCCCGATCCTGTGCGTCAACCCGCTGACCGGCATCTTGAACGACGAGGCGGACATGGCGCAGAACCTGGGCACTCTGGTGCCCGATGCCGATCTGACTTCGGGCGAACTGGTGGCAGGCGCGGTGCCCGCGCGATGCGGCCCGAACGGGCTGCTGCTGGTGGGCGATCCGCCGGACCTTGGACCCTATGTGCTGCCGGGCAACAATTATCATGTCTATGATATCCCGCTGTTCTGGCGCAATCTTCAGGACGACGTGGTGCGGCGGGTGGGCGCGTGGAAAGCAACGCGCCGCTGACCGCACTCCTGACAGAGGATGCCAGCGCCTTCCGCGATGCGCTGCCCGATGGCGGGGTGCTGCTGGGGCTGGATCTGGGCAGCAAAACCATCGGCACCGCGCTGTGCGATGCCCGATGGTCCTTCGCCACCGCGGGCAAGGTGCTGCCCAAAGGCAAGTTCGCGCAGGACAAGGCGGCGCTGGCACAGATCTGCACCGCGCGCTGCGTGGCGGGGATCGTGATCGGCCTGCCCCTGAACATGGACGG
>JBGSLI010000268.1:0-3079 GCA_041740775.1 Alteraurantiacibacter sp.
CGCCGTTCGGTGGGCCTTGCGGCGATCACCTGCGCGATCTTGCCCTGGCTGACCAGCGCGGGCGAGTGCGCGCCGGTGGCGGCATCGGCGAAAATAAGCGAGATATCCCTGGCGCGCACATCGCGCCCGTTGAGGCGATAGGCGCTGCCGGCGCCGCGTTCTATCCGGCGCACCACATCCAGCGCCTCGCCATCATCGTCCACGGCGTGGAGCACGACTTCGGCAAAATCGCGCGGTGGGCGGGTGGCGGTGCCCGCGAAGATCACATCCTCCATCCCGCCCGATCGCATGGATTTGGGCGAGCTTTCGCCCATCACCCAGCGGATCGCTTCCAGGAGGTTGGACTTGCCGCAGCCATTGGGGCCGACAACGCCCGTCAGCCCCGGCTCGATCCGCAGTTCGGACGGCTCGACGAAGCTTTTGAAGCCGCTCAGCCTGAGCTTGCGGAACTCCATGCTTCGCCGCCCCCTTTCCGCGCCCTATTGGGTCCGCGCGCCGGCGCGTTGCAGCACGGGTTCGAGATCTTCCCAGCTTGTGCCGTCGATCTTGGTGCCATTGACGAAGAAGGTGGGCGTGCCGGTAACGTCGAATTCCTCGCTCTGCTGGCTGGAACGATCGCCGATCGCTTCTACCGATGCTGCATCGGCAAGACAGGTAGCGGCCTGATCGCGGCTGATCCCGCGCGCGGCGAAGAATTCATAAAAGCCCGATACTTCGGCAATGGCGGGATAAAGCTGTTCGGGCGGAAGGTTTTGCGCCCCCTGCAAGGCTTCCCCGCCCTGCTGCATCTGCTGCTGCAATAGCGGCAGGTTCTGCCACACCTGATGCGCCAGCGGGTGGAAGCTTTCGGGCGCGCTGCACCGCACGAGCCGCGCCAGCGTGAGATCGAAGACATTGTGGACCTGGTTGCGCAATTCGAACGAAACGACCCCGGTGCTGACGTAATCTTCCTTCAGCGGGTCCGATCCGCTCTGCGCGAAGGCGGCGCAGGCGGGGCAGGTGAGCGAGGCGTATTCGATCACCTTGATCGGCGCATCGGGGTTGCCCAGCACATATCCGTCATATTCGCTGATCTGCGCCATTTCGGTCCATGATTGGCCAGCGGGCGCGGGAATGGCGGCGATGGGTTCGCTCTCGCCAACGCCTCCGCTTTCTGCACCGCAGGCGGCCAGCGCCAGCGCCAGCGGCGCGGCGATTGCGGCCTTGAGAAAGTGGCTTGGGGCAAAGCTGGGGGCGGGGCGGCGCGGATTGGTCATGTCAAAAATCTTCCCGTCGAAAGGTGAAATCAAAGGCTATACGTCTGTTCGGAAGCGGGCAAAGCGCCGGGGCAGGCGAAACCGCGCTTTTGCACAGGCTTTTCCCCTATTGGCCCGATTGCACCGGAATCGCGCGCGCGTCGGACAGCACTTCGCGCAGCGCGGGCCAGCTATGGACCCCTTCGAGCAGCGTATCGGACAGAGCGAAGCTGGGGGTTCCGGTGATATTGTATTGCGCGGCGCTGGCGGCAGATGCGGCCGCCACCGCTTCCGCCCGCGCCTGATCCGAAAGGCAGGCGTTCAACTCGCTGATCGAATAGCCGCGCGGCTCCATCAGTTCGTAAAAATCGAGATCGGCGGCGATGGCGCGCATTCTGGTGGGCACCGTTCCGCTGTTCCAGCGCGCCTGCTGCTGGGGAGAAATTTCCTGCGCACGGGTCAGCCAATCATCCTGCCGGTGGAGCAGCAGGCGGTGGTTGCCGAAGAATTTGTCTTCATCCCCGCATTCGGCCACCAGCGTGGCGGCAATATCCACGATATTGCGGATGAAGGGCCGGACTTCGAGCGCGGCGTGCCCATCCTGGATGTAGAAATAACGCAGTTCGGCTTCGGATTCGCGCTCGAAATCGGCGCAATGCGAACAGCTGTAGCTGACGAATTCTATGATCTGCAGCGGCGCTTCGGGATCGCCCAGCCGGTGGCCCCCGGCGGCGGTCTGGGCGGAATTGACGCTCCAGTTCTGTGCCGCAGCGGGGGCGGCGGGCAGCGCAAGCGCCAAAGGCACGGCAATCAAGGCCAATCGCAGGCGTTTCATAACTCTTGTTCCTCCTTGTTCGCCACGCTGCGGGCGAGCGATTCCAGCACCGCGCGCAATTCCGGATCGCCAATATCGCGCAAGCCTTCGCCAAGGTCCATCGGAATGGGCTTGAGCGATGGCGGGAGGGCGCGCCTTTCCGCCGCAGCGGGCGGTTTCACCATGCCCTGACGGATCTTGACCTTGGCCACCGCCTTGTAACCGAAAAAGCGGTTCACCCGTTCGATGATTTCAGGAATCACGTGCTGGATCAGCGGAGCGTGCGCGGGCAGCACAACCAATTGCATGATGCCGTCCGCCTTTTCGCCCGGCGGGAAGCGGATGCTTTCGGGCGCGCAGACCTTGGCGTGGTGCGGGCCGACGATTTCTGGCCAGCGGGTGACCACCGAACTCTGCACGAAACCGAATCGGCGAAAGGCCGCACGGCCGATTTGCGGGACAAGATCGGCCACCGGCCGCGCCGGTCCGCCGCGCGGGCGTTCGTAAGGCTTCGCCTTGCGGGCCGGGTTGGGCGGGGTCTTCCCCGATTTCGGTTTGTCGTCGCGTTCCATGCAGGCGCCTCCCATGCCATAGGCGGCATGTGTCCGCCACTGTCTCTTCGCTGCTGCTGGAATGGTATGACGATCACGCGCGCCGCCTGCCGTGGCGGGCGGAGCCGGGCGCGCCGCGCCCCGATCCCTATCGCGTGTGGCTGTCCGAAGTGATGCTGCAACAGACCACGGTGGCAGCAGTTGCGCCCTATTTTGCCCGATTTGTCCAAAGCTGGCCGAGCGTGGAAGCACTCGCCGCCGCGCCGGAAGAGGCGGTGATGGCCGCCTGGGCCGGGCTGGGTTATTATTCGCGCGCGCAAAATCTCGTCAAATGCGCAAGGCAGGTGGCGGCAATGGGCGGCTTTCCCGCCACCGAGGCAGAACTGCGGCAATTGCCGGGGCTGGGCGAATATACCGCTGCGGCGGTGGCGGCGATCGCCTTCGGGCAGCGCGCGGTGGTGGTGGATGCCAATGTCGAA
>JBGSLI010000269.1:0-1596 GCA_041740775.1 Alteraurantiacibacter sp.
GGCCGAAGCGCCGCCAAGCCCGCCGGTATCGATCGCCAGCATGGCATTGGGCCGCCCTTCGGCGCGCGCCAGTTCCACCCCGCCCAGCAGCACGCGCCAGCTGTTGGCGGGCAGATCGAGCGAATCGCGGATGCGGAATTGCGGGACCACGAAGCCGAAGCTCTGGCTCAATTGCTTGCGCACCCCGGTAATGCGGCTGACCAGCGGCGATCCGCGCTCCTCGTCCACCAGATGCACCAGGCCATAGCCCAGTTCGAGCGTCACCAGCGTCCTGTCGCTGACATCGGCCACGGCGATGCGCTGCGGCTCCTCCTTCTCGGCCACGGGCACCACCTGCGTGGACGCCTCCAGCTTGCGGCGCAGGCTGCGATACAGCCAGAAAGCCAGCGCGGCGGCGGGCAGGAAGATCATCTGCGGCATGGCCGGCACCATCCCCATCCCTCCCAGCACTAGCGCCACCGGCAGCCAGCTGGACGGATTGCCGAACTGCCGCCCGATCTGACCGACCAGATCGCTCTTGTCCGAAACGCGGGTGACGATGGTGGCCGCCGCGATCGACAGCAGCAGCGAGGGCACCTGCGCCACCAGCGCATCGCCCACCGCCAGCGTGATATAAAGCTGCGCCGATTCACCCGCCGAAAGGCCGTGGGTGATCATGCCAAGCGCGAAGCCGGCGATCACATTGACCCCCAGTATCAGAAGCGCGGCGATGGCATCGCCCTTCACGAATTTGCTCGCGCCATCCATCGCGCCGTAGAAATCGGCCTCGGTGGCCACTTCGGCGCGGCGCGCCTTGGCCTCGTCCCCGGTCATCAGTCCGGCGGCGATATCGGCGTCGATCGCCATCTGCTTGCCCGGCAATGCATCGAGCGTGAAGCGCGCCGAGACTTCGGACACGCGCCCCGCGCCCTTGGTCACCACCACCATGTTGATGATCAGCAGGATCACGAAGACGAACAGGCCGACGGCGAAATTGCCCGCCACCAGAAAGGCGCCGAAGCTTTCGATCACCTGCCCCGCCGCCGCCCCGCCTTCGTGCCCGTTGACCAGCACGATGCGGGTGGAAGCCACGTTGAGCGCGAGGCGCAGCAGCGTGGCGAACAGCAGAACCGACGGGAAGGAGGAGAAATCGAGCGGCTTGCCGGCGTTGAGCGCGGCCATTAGCACCCCGATCGACAGCGCGATGTTGAACACGAAAAAGGCGTCCAGCAGCAGCGTCGGAATGGGCAGCACCATCATCGCGATCAGCGCGAGGATGCCAGCGGGCAGCGCCAGTGTGGATGGTGCCACCGCGAAGGATTTGACGAAATTGCGGATCACAGGCCGAACGCCTCCAGCTTGGCATAGGCGCTGCGCACATGAGCAAGGCCGGGCGCAAGGCCGGGCGCGGCACCTTCAGCCCCGCCAAGCGCAAAGCTTGCCCGCAAGGTCTGCGCCATCGAAGGCAAGGGAGCGAGGGGTGCCGGGGGTGCGTGGCGCATCGGGCCGGGAGAAATCATCGGCATATAGGGAGCGCGGCGGACATAGTCCGATGGCGCAGTGGGCGGAGCAGAGGGCGGTGCCATCGGCACCGATCCCGCCGGCCCGGCCATCGCC
>JBGSLI010000270.1:0-2042 GCA_041740775.1 Alteraurantiacibacter sp.
GGTCATATCCCGATCGATGGGAAAGCCGGTGCCCGCCAGCGCGGCGCTGCCGAGCGGGCAGCGGTTGAGCCTGTGCCTTGCATCGGCAAAGCGCGAGACATCGCGCGCGATCATTTCGTAATAGGCCATCAGATGGTGGCCCAGCGTCACCGGCTGCGCGGTTTGCAGATGGGTGAAGCCAGGCATGATCGCGCCTGAATGTTCGCCCGCTCGCGCCACCAGCGCGCGTTGCAGCGCGGCCAGCCCTTCCAGCATTGCATCGATCGTATCGCGCACCCACAGGCGGAAATCGGTCGCCACCTGATCGTTGCGGCTGCGCGCGGTGTGCAGCCGCCCGGCGACAGGGCCGATCAGTTGCGCCAGCCGCGCCTCGGTGGTCATGTGGATGTCTTCCAGGTCCCAGTCTTCGGGCACGCCATCGGCTTCGTATTCGCCCGCGATGGCTTCCAGCCCGGCGATGATCGCGGCGGCATCGGCATCGGACACGATATCGCACGCCGCCAGCATTGCCACATGCGCACGACTGGCGGCGATATCCTGCCGCCACAGCGCCTTGTCGAACGGAATAGAGGCGTTGATTTCGCGCATGATCGCGCTAGGTCCTTGGGCAAACCTGCCGCCCCACATCTTGTTGCCCTTCGGGGCGTTGGAGGAATTGTCCGTGGCCAAATCTCGCCTTTCACCGTTTGCCAGCGCCTGCCTTGCCGCGGGCCTGCTGGCCGCGTGCGATAACGGGGCAAAGGAACAAGCGCAAGAAACCCCGCCTGTCGCCGCGCCAAGCGAATATGTGCCGCTGACCGGCGTGCCCGATCCGATCTTCAGCGGCGAGGATATTCCGGCGGTGACGCTGGTGAACCCGGCGGGCGAGCAACTGGCGCTGGACGAGGTGGAAGGGCCGGTGCTGCTCAACCTGTGGGCAACATGGTGCGTGCCCTGCGTTACCGAAATGCCGCTGCTGGACGATCTGGCCGCCGATTACGCCGGGCGGTTGCAAGTCATCACCGTCAACGAGGACGGTTTCGGGGCCGAACCTGTGGAACGCTTCTTCGCCCGCAATGAACTGGTTCACCTGCCGCGCTGGATCGATCCGGACAATGCGCTGGCCGCAGCTTTCGGCGGCGGGGCGGTGCTGCCGCTGACGGTGCTTTACGATGCCGAGGGGCGCGAAGTGTGGCGCGTGATCGGCGCGTGGGAATGGGACAGCGAGGAAGCGCGGACGCGGATCGACGAGGCGCTGGTGCAAAAGGCCGGTGCCAGCGCGGAATAACCGGGTCGCTTCATTCCGATGTCCAGCACTTGCCGGATGCTTGCCAGCGCCAGTTCGCGAAATTGGTGTCGGCCGGTGCTGCCAGGGAATCCGGGTTTCCCGGTTCAAACCGCTTGTCGCGGCCGGGTGCAAACATCATGATCGCAGGCCATGGATGCCCAGAACCAGAATATTTCCGCATGGACCCGATATTGGCAGGACGGCCACCAGGCATCCTGCGGCCCGGCCGAAGCGAGCAGCCTCACCAGCCATATCCGGGATGGCTGGCGCGCGATATTCCTCGCCTGCCCGGCTGGCGGGCGGGTTCTGGAACTGGGCTGCGGCAATGGCGCCTTGTTGCGCCGCGCGCTGGAAACGACGGATCAGGACGGTTTGGGATTGGAGCTGACCGGCATCGATCTGGCCGAAATCCAGCCCTATGAAGGCACCGGGCGGATCGAACTGCGCGGCGGTGTAGCAATGGAACAGCTGCCGTTTGCCGATGCCGGTTTCGATATTGTCTTCAGCCAATACGCCTTCGAATATTCGGATTGGCAGCGCAGCATTGCCGAAATGATCCGCGTTCTGCGTCCGGGCGGAAAATTCGGCCTGCTGATGCATTCTGCCGCGAGCAGGATCGTCGAACGATCGGCGCGGCAATGCGCCGCACTGGAGCACTTGCTTGCCAGCGGATTACCGGTTCTGCTCGATCAGGCGATGATCGCGCTGGCCGCCGCCGCGCAGGAACAGACCGCGTCGCGGCTGGATGCAGCGCGGCAGGGCACGGTGCAACTGG
>JBGSLI010000271.1:0-3236 GCA_041740775.1 Alteraurantiacibacter sp.
GGTTGCGCAGCCGCAGCGGCGGCGCAGGCATCGGCAACGTCGGCGCGGCTCGCCTCGGCAAAGGCAGGCTCAAGCGCCTCCCCGCTGGCTGCGGAGACCGCCGAAAAATTGCCTTTGCCTTCGCGCCATTCGCCCGCGACCCAATTTTTGCCAGTCAGCATTCCGATGTCCTCTCGATCCGATGATTCGTGTTTGTGAAAACGCGTCTTGCCATCGCGCGTATTTAATGAAAGGTAGCGCTACCATAAATAGCATGGGTTGCAACAACGCAACCGGGGAGAGGGATTTTGCAAACACAGCGCGAAGGCGCCAACATGGTGCTGATTTCGGCAATCGTGGCGGTGGCGACAATCGGGGGCTTGCTGTTCGGGTATGACAGCGGCGCGGTCAACGGCACGCAGCCGGGTTTGAAGCTCGCATTCGGGCTTAGCGAAGGTGGGCTGGGCTTTACGGTCGGCTCGTTGCTGATCGGGTGTTTCATCGGTGCGTTTTTCGCAGGCACGCTGGCTGACCAGATGGGCCGCCGCAACGTGATGCGGATTGCCGCCGTGCTGTTTCTGATCGGCGCTTTGATTCAGGGGCTGACTGCCGACCATCTGTTGTTCGTCATGGCGCGGATCGCGGGCGGCATGGCGGTGGGCGCGGCGAGCGTGTTGTCGCCCGCCTATATCGCCGAAGTCGCGCCTGCGAACATTCGCGGGCGGATGACGACGGTGCAGCAGATCATGATCATCACCGGTCTGACGCTGGCGTTTCTGGTCAACTATTTCCTCGCCGCAGCGGCGGGGGATTCGACCGGGGCGTTCTGGGGCGGGATTGCGGCGTGGCGCTGGATGTATCTGATGCAGGCGCTGCCCGCAGCAATCTTCCTTGTCGCACTGTTCTTCATCCCGGAAAGCCCGCGCTACCTGATCGGCAAGGGTCGCCATGACGAGGCGGCAACCGTGCTCACCAGCCTGTTCGGCCCGATGGAAGCGACCGCAAAACTGGCCGAAATCCGCGCGAGCTTCTCCGAGGATCACAAGCCGCGCCTGTCTGACGTGCTAGCGCCTGCCGGCACCAAGAGCCTGCTGGGGATGCGTCCGATTGTGTGGGTCGGGATCATGCTGGCGGTGTTCCAGCAGCTCGTCGGGATCAACGTGATCTTCTACTACGGCGCGACGCTGTGGCAGCTGGCGGGCTTTACCGAAGCGGATTCGCTGCTGATCAACATCGTATCGGGCGCGGTGTCGATCGCGGCCTGTTTCGTCACCATCGCGGTGATCGACAAGGTGGGGCGCAAGCCGCTGCTGCTGATCGGTTCGGCCGGGATGGCGGTGAGCCTGTTCGTGATGGTGTTCGTGTTCAGCCAAGGCGGGCTCGATGCGTCGGGCAATCTGGTGCTGTCGTCCACGCTCGGCACTGTCGCGGTGGTGGCGGCGAACCTCTATGTGATCTTCTTCAACGTCAGCTGGGGCCCGGTGATGTGGGTGATGCTGGCCGAGATGTTCCCCAACCAGATCCGTGGTTCGGCGCTGGCGGTGGCAGGGTTCTTCCAGTGGTTCGCCAATTACCTCATCGCGCAATCCTTCCCGCTGATGGCGGCGGGGATCGGCCTGGCCGCAAGCTACAGCTTCTATGCCGTGTGTGCGGTGATCAGCTTCTTCCTGGTGCAACGCTTCATCGTCGAGACCAAGGGCAAGGAGCTTGAAGAGATGGTCGGCTGAGCCATCCGGTGATAGCAAGAACGCCATGACTTTGTCTGCGCCCGATCCCGTCCGTGTCGTCGTCCTTGGCGGCGGCACGGCGGGGTGGATGACCGCTGCGGGGATCGCCAAGCTGCTCCCCGGTCTCGCCCAGGTGCAATTGGTCGAAAGCGAGGAAATCGGCATCGTCGGGGTGGGCGAGGCGACCCTGCCGCACATCCGCGGTTTCGTCGAAAAGCTAGGCATCGACGAAGCGGCGTTCATGAAGGCCACCCACGCGACCTTCAAACTGGGGATCGACTTCCGCGATTTCGGGCGGATCGGCGAAAGCTACATCCACCCGTTCGGATCGTTTGGCGAGGAAGTGGCGGGGGTCGGCTTTCACCATTACTGGCTCGAACTGGCGCGGCACGGCAAGGCGCGCGACTTGGGCGAATATTCGCTGGCGGTCGCGGCGGCCAAGGCCAATCGGTTCCGCCCGCCATCGCAGGACGACAGCCTCGCTTCGACCTATGGCTATGCCTATCAGTTCGATGCGACGCTGTTCGGCCCGTTCATGCGCGAATTCGGCGTGGGCCTGGGGGTCGAGCGGCATGAAGGCCGGGTGGTCACCGTGGAGCGCGACGGCGCAAGCGGCGATGTCACCGCGCTGGTGCTGGCGGATGGGCGACGGATCGAAGGCGATCTGTTCATCGATTGCTCGGGCTTTCGTTCGATCCTGCTCGGGCAGGAACTGGGCGTGGCATGGGAGGATTGGACGCATTGGCTCCCCTGCGACCGCGCGGCGGCGATGCCCTGCAGTCATGCGACTGACGATATCCGCCCCTATACCACCGCCACCGCCATGCCTGCCGGGTGGCGCTGGCAGATCCCGCTCCAGCACCGCATGGGCAACGGCTATGTCTTTTCCAGCGCGCATATCTCCGAGGATGAGGCCTGCGAGGCGATCCGCGCCAGCGCCGAGGGCACCCCGCTGGCCGACCCGCGCATTCTCAAATTCCGCCCCGGTCGCCGCGCGCAATCGTGGAGCCACAATGTCATCGGCGTGGGACTGGCGAGCGGCTTCCTCGAACCGCTCGAATCGACCTCGATCTACCTTGCGCAGATGGCGATCACCTATCTGATCGAGCTGTTCCCGGTTGAAGGGCGCATTGATGCGCGCGACCGCGACGAATTCAACCGGCTGGTCGACATGGAATATGACCGGGTGCGCGATTTCCTGATCCTGCATTACAACGCCACCACGCGTGACGATTCCGAGTTCTGGAACCACGTGCGCACGATGCGCGTGCCCGATAGTCTGGCCGACAAGCTGGAGCTGTGGCGGCGTGCGGCCCGGATCGAGAAATACTCCGATGGGCTGTTCTACGATGCCAGCTGGATCGCGGTCTATGTCGGGCAGGGGATGCTACCCGAGGCACACGATCCACGCGCCGGGATGATCGATCCGCAAGCGCTTGCCCGCGCCACGGAACGGTTGCGAACGGCCGTCACCGGCGAAGTCGCCGCAATGCCCGGCCACCGCGATTACCTCCGGGCCGAAGCCGCGCG
>JBGSLI010000272.1:0-2499 GCA_041740775.1 Alteraurantiacibacter sp.
AAGGCACGAATTGCGGCAGGCGGTTGAGCACGGTTTCGAGCGCGGCGGAGCCGGTGTTCTCGATCAGATCGCGCGAAACGGTAACGGTGGGCGTCGCGGCCTCGAAATCGCTGCGCAGGATGCGCGAGCCGGTGACGACGATGCGATCACCTGCCTGTTCATCTTCTGGCGCGGCGTCCTGCGCCAAGGCCGGAGTGGCCACGGCGAGCACGCTTGCGCCGCCGGCCATGAGCATGGCCCTGAAGACCTGCTGGTTGCTGAATTTCCTCACAATGTGCTCCCTTCACAGTGGAAGCCCGCTCGCAAACGGAACGGGCCATATGTCATCAGCACCGCAATACCGGCCGGGGGCTGCGCAATCGCTCTGGTTGCGCCGGGCCGAGGACCGGTATTGCGGGAATGATGGATTGAAAGTCCCTGGGACAGGTGCGGGGGATGCGCAAACGGGATTCGTCCCGCTGCCGCGCTGCGATGCGCCTCATCCATCCCCGGTCTCCTCCCCGTGTGCGGCGGGGCCTTGAATCACCCGCTTTGCCGCGCAGTTACAGACCTTATGGCGCTAAATTGATTGTGTCTAGCTTTCGCATGCAGATGCCGCAGGATGGCTGCGCAAAGCGTGCGCTTTCAACGGTAAAGAGGCCGTAAACGGTTGCGTATTGCGCCCGGATAGTTTCCGTTGAAACCCATATTATGGCAAATATAACAATGCAATAGGGATTACGTCTGACCTTGCTATCAGCCCTGTGTTGCCAAGCTGCATCGCCTGGGCGCTTGATTGCCGCAATCGTTGTTGACCCTGTCCGGAAAGGCGCAAATCCGGCGGTTTTCCACTTCATTTTTCGTTGCCGGGGGACAGGGCGCGGCGATTGCCGATCCGCGCGCAGCAAATCTTCGTGCAAATCCGTGCCGGTTGACTAAGACACGCCATTGTTGCGAAAAGCACAATCGCGCGGGACGGGAAACACGATGGCAGCAAGGGACGCAAAGCAGGCCGCAAAGCGCGAAGACTGGCGGGGCCTGCTCAATCAGCACGCGCGCGCGGTATATCGCGATGGCGGCAGCGGCGCGCAGGCCTTTGCCGATGCGGCCACGCGCAAGCGGCTGAACAATCTGCTGGGTCCGATGGCCGACGAGGCGCTGCGGATCGTGGAGGCATTTGCCATCGGGGCTCGTTCGCGCGATGGCGATGCCGGGGCATCGGAAATTCCGCCCGAATTCGAAACCCGGCTGGCGATCATCCTCAACGGGCTGGCTCCTGAAGCCGAACAGCAGCGCCAGGGCGAAACCGCGCCGCGCAATGTGATCCAGCAGGATCTGTGGCAATTGCTCTACAAGGTCCGCGAAAGCGCCGAGCTTGCCTATGCCCGCGAGATCGATCTGGTCGAACTTGATCGCCGCATCCTGTTCCTGCTGCGCACCGCCGGGCCGCTGGTGCCCGCCGATATTTCCGGCGCGGTGGGGGTGGACAAGGCGCAGGTCAGCCGCTCGGTCAAGCGCCTGCTCGAATTCCGCATGGTCGATCGTGACCAGATCCGCGCGCCCGTCCTGCTGACGCGCAAGGGCGTGACGCTGGCCGACCGGCTGCTGCGGCTGGCCGAATTGCGCAATCGCGAACTCACCTTCGATATCGGCGATGCCGATCTGGCCGATTTCTACGCAGTGATCGAGAAACTGCTGCAACGCGCGGTGATGCTCTACGATCAGGAACGCGCGCGCGGGCAGGGCGATGCCGAAACCGCCAATCCTTTCGCTCCCGATCCCGATTATGAGCCGGGCAGCGGGCAGCCGGTGCGGGTGGACCGATCGCGCATCCTGTCGCCCTTGATGACGCTTTCGGCCTATTTCAGCCGCAGCGGGGCCTTGACCTTCAAGCGCCTGACCGGGCTGAGCAATTTCGAAAGCTGGGTGCTCAACGAAATCGCCATGGATGCGCCGATCGAATGGAACGCGCTGGTTTCCCGGCTGGACCGCGATCACAGCCAGGCCGGGCGCACGGTGCGCGCGCTGGTGGAACGCGATCTGGTGGAACGCAGCGGAAAGCCGGGGCGGCGGCACGGGCGCTTCAATCCCACCGCCGAAGGGCAACGTCTGTTCGAAATCATCCAGGAAGCCAGCCGCCAGCGCAGCACCTTCCTGATGGCGCCGCTATCGGTGCGCGAGCGCGAGGGGTTCCTTGCCACATTCGAAAAGGTCCGGCGCAACGCCGTGGTGCAGCTGGAGCGCGAACGCACTTTCGAGGAGCTCGGCGCGCAATAACGCCGGATCGCCCGCTAACGGATGCGGCGCACCCGCACCGCCGACTGGCCATCGTAAGTCATCAGGAAGCTGCCCAGCGATGCCCGGCTGATGTCCACATTTTCGCCTGCGCGCGGCGGGCGATAGGAAAAGCCCACGCTTTCGTTGAACAGCCATTGCGCGCCGTCTTCCAGCGTCAGCAGATAAACCCCGCGTTCGCGCTCGGCTACCGTGGCCACGCGGGCGCGGATGGCGTCGGCTTCG
>JBGSLI010000273.1:0-1846 GCA_041740775.1 Alteraurantiacibacter sp.
GCGCCAGATCGGCCATCACCAGCGGCTGCGCCCCGCGCGGCAGCGCGGCGAGGGTGAGCGGCACCGTGGCCTTCAGGATTTGCGAGAGATCGGGCATCAGATGGGCATTCCGGCAAGCACAAAGACCCCCTGCTCAGGCGAGGAGGGGGTGCGGGCGGCCTAGATGCTCACATAATCGAGCTTGCGCAAGGCATCCATTTGGCCACCCAGAAAATGGGCGGGCGGCTCGCCACGGCCCAGCGCCCAGGCCATCACATCGACATCGTCTTCATCCAGCAGCGCCTCGAACCAGGCGAGGGATGCCTCGTCCCAGCCGGCGTGGAAGGTATCGAAGAACCCGCCGAACATGTAATCCGCCTCGCGCGTGCCGCGATGCCAGGCGCGAAACCTGGCGCGAGCGATGCGGTGGGAATGGGTTGCAATTGTTTCTGGCATGCAAAACGGGGCCTCTTTGCAAAGAGGCCCCGTCTAGTATTTCTCGCCGTGCGATCAAGGGTGGGTATGGGTGAAATAGGTAACCTGGCTCTCCACCAGCCCATCCACTTCCTCTCCCAGGGCTTCCATGGCTGCCGCACCACCAACAATCTCGGTCATCGCCGCGATGAATGCCGCCCGGTGCGGATTGTAATGCGCATCGAAGCTGGCCATCCCGGCTTCCATCTCGGAAATCACAATGACATCATAGGCCGGATTTGCCATGATCCAGTGGACGACATCGGGCGACTGGCCTGCGGCCACATTCGCCGGATTGACGTAATCTTCCATGATCTCGGTCCAGCGATCGTCTGCCCCATCCGCAAATTTGATCATGTTTACCGCATAGGTCGTGCGCGGTTCTTCGGGTTCTTGCTGCGCCATCGCGGGTATGGCGGAAAAGGCCAGAACGGCAGAAGCGGCAAGTGTGGTAACGGTTTTGATCATGTCAGACTCCCCTGTTGGCCGCATGATGCGGCCGGAAATGCGACCCGGCCAGCGTGCTAGCACAGAAATTCCCGATGCGTGAATCGCGCTGATATCGTGCTCGATTGCTGCGGCTTCGCATTCGACTCTTCAGCCGCTAAGGCATTACCACCATGCGCCCCGAAACCCTCAACCCGCTGTTTGCCGAGATCGAAAGCCTCGATGGCATCGGTCCCAGGCTGAAGAAGCCGCTGGAAAGGCTCGGCCTCGCGCGGGTGCGGGACGTGCTCTATCATCTGCCCGACCGGTTCGTGCTGCGGCGCGCGGTGGCCGATCTGGACGATGCGCAGATTGGCGAACAGGTGGTGGTGGCACTGACCCCGGTGGAACACCGGGCCCCGCGCAATCCGGGGCGCGGGCCGTATCGGGTGCTGGCGCAGGACGCCAAGGGCAATATCTGCGCGCTCACCTATTTCGGGCGGGCAAGCTATTCGGCGAAAAAGCAATTGCCGGTGGGCGAGTTACGCTGGGTAGCAGGCCGCCTCGATCAATATGACCAGATGCTCCAGATCGTTCACCCCGATCACATCGCTGAACAAAGCGGCGAAGCGATGGGGCGGATGGTGGAACCGGTGTATCGGCTGGCCGAGGGGCTGACGCAGCCAAAAATTGCTTCGCTGGTGGCGCAATCGCTCACCCGCGCTCCCGTTTTGCCCGAATGGATCGAACCATCGATCCTCGCCCGCGAAGGCTGGCCGCATTGGCACGATGCGCTGGCGCTGGCGCATCGGGGCGAAAACGCCAAGGCGCAGGACCGGCTGGCCTATGACGAATTGTTCGCCAATGCGCTGGCGCTGATGCTGGTGCGGCAATCGAACCGGGCGCGAAAGGGGCAGCCGCTTCAGGGCGACGGGGCGCTGCGCGGCAGGCTGCAACTGCCGTTCCC
>JBGSLI010000274.1:0-2036 GCA_041740775.1 Alteraurantiacibacter sp.
CCAAGGTGCGCGAATGGGACGAGAGCCGGGTAACCGATTCGGACGAGGAGGTGGTCATCAAGCAGAACTGGACCGAAATCCGCCGGATGATGTGGAATTATGTCGGCATCGTGCGCACCACCAAGCGGCTGGAACGCGCCAAGCACCGGATCGATCTGCTGGCCAACGAGATCGCCGATTATTACGGCCATTTCCGGGTGACGACCGATCTGATCGAACTGCGAAACCTGCACCAATGCGCCGATCTGATCGTGCAGAGCGCACTGCGGCGGCACGAGAGCCGGGGGCTGCATTACACGCTGGATTATCCCGCTACCGGCGATGTGGCGCGCGATACGGTGCTGGTGCCCTGAAGATCAGGCACAGGACCCCGCACCGCGCGCCGCGCGATCACACCGCTTCGAGCGCCTGGGCAAAATCGGCGATCAGATCATCCGCATCTTCGATGCCCACCGAAATGCGCACCAGATTGTCGGTGATGCCCAGCAAGGCGCGGCGCTCCTCCGCTACCGAAAGATGCGTCATGCTGGCGGGATGGCTGGCCAGCGTTTCGGTGCCGCCCAGGCTTACCGCCAGCTTGGCCACTTTCAGCGCATCGAGGAAGGCAAAGCATTCGGTCTCCCCGCCGCGGATGAATACCGAGAAGGTGGAACCCGCACCCAGGCAGTGCCGATCGTAGATGTCCTGCTGGCGCGCATCCTCGATCATGCCCAGATAGCCCAGCCCCTCGACCTTGGGGTGGGTCTTGAGGAAGGTGCAGACCTTGGCCGCATTCTCGCCCGCGCGCTGCATCCGCAGTTCCACCGTCTCCAGACTGCGCAACAGCATCCACGCGGTGTTGGGATCGGCAATGCCGCCCATCGTGTTGCGCAGCGCGCGGATTGCGTCGAGCCACTTTTTTGCGCCCGAAACGCTTCCCGCCACCAGATCCGAATGGCCACCGACATATTTGGTCAGCGAATAGACCACCAGATCCGCGCCCTGATCCAGCGGGCGCTGCCACAGCGGGCCGAGGAAAGTGTTGTCGATGGCGATGGGGCAGCGGTCAGGATCGAAATGCGCGTCGCGCGCCTGCTTCACCGCTTCGATATCGACCAGCGCATTGGTGGGATTGCCGGGGCTTTCGAGATAGATCAGCGGCACTTCGCCGCCCTGCGCTTCGGCCTTGGCCTTGGCCTGCTGCATCACCGCATCCAGCTCATCGCGGGTGGCGCCGGCGGGAAAGGCGAGATAGGTGACGCCGTATTTCGCCATCACCTTGGCGATGAAGCCTTCGGATGCGGCATAGAGCGGGCCCGAATGGACGATCACGTCGCCCGCTTTGCAGGCGGCCAGGATCAGCACCGCGATCGCGGTCATGCCGCTGGAAAAGCATAGCGCATCCTCCGCCCCGTCCCAGATTGCCAGCCGGTCTTCGAGGATTTCCTGGTTCGGCCCATTGAAGCGCGAATAGACGAGGCCCTCCGCCCCGCCCGCGCGTTTGCCGGTGATGCCTTCGAAATGGCGCTTGCCCGCCGCCGCGCTTTCAAAGGCGAAAGTGCTGGTGAGGAAGATCGGCGGCTTGAGCGAGCCTTCGGACAGCGCCGGATCATAGCCGTGGCCCATCATCAGCGTGGACGGCTTCAACGGGCGGCCGCCGATGGTGGTGGCTTCGGGCTTGGGCTTGCGGCGCGGGGTGGGGATGGTGACGGCAGCCAGCGGATCGGGCTGCTGGTCCTTGGAATTATCGGCCATGACGGGTGTTCTTCCTTGCAGGCATTCACCCCCAGGAAGGCAGGGGCCGGGCGCGAGCTGCGGGCCGCCCGGTCCTAACCTCCGCAGGACCGCATCTGCACCGGAAAACTCGTTGCATCGGTAATTATCTTGCCGCGCGCGCTTCCGCAAGCCTCAGCCGCGCTTCAGCCGAACAGCGGCGCGACGGTGAAGACCACGCCCACGATCAGGAAAACCCCTGCCACATCGAGCGTCAGCCCAGCCCGGATCAGGCGCGGAAGGGCGATGCGGCCGGTGGCCCAGGCGATGGCGTTGGGGCCGGT
>JBGSLI010000275.1:0-1995 GCA_041740775.1 Alteraurantiacibacter sp.
CGCTTGCGGCAACGCCATCAAGTCCCGACAGGCTGCCGTCCGCTGCCAGCTGCGGCACCACGCCGTTGACCGTTACCGCACCGCTGTCGAGCGGGGTGGCCTGCATGACGAAGGCATCACCCGTCCTGCCGTCCAGCGGCAGCAATTCTTCACCTGATCCAAGGTTGATCGCCACCAGCCCCACCCCGCCCGGCGCGCCGTCTGCCAGACAATGCGCGTAAAGCCGCAGCGTGGGAGAAGGCGATGGCGGCGGCGCGAGCACGCCGGTGCCCATCACCCGTTTCCAGAGCACCGCCGCCCAGTAATTGGGCCGCGGGCTGCGCGTGTCGCCATCGATCAGCGCATAATCGGATGCGGCAAGCGTGTTGTGCATCACCACCTGCACGTTGCGCTGCGCCATCAGCCCCAATTGACCGACAAAGCGGAAGGTATCGAGGAAGCTTGCCGCCCACGGGCTGCTCCCGCAGGCAGCCTGCGCGGTTTCGGTAATCCAGATCGGATCGCCCGGCTCGAACCTGTCGCGCAGCGCGGCGTAGTAAGCGTGATCGCGCAGCGGCTGGTCGATCCATTGCGGGCTCAGCGCCAGCGCCCTGTCGGCCTGGCTTACCGATGCAACGCCCGCGCAGCGCTGCGAAACCGCGCCGTAATAATGATAGGACAGCACGTCCACCGTATCCGGGCTCTGTTCCATCAGCCTTTCGGTCAGGAGGATGCGATCGAGATTGGCGATGGGTATATCGTTCAGACGGCTTTCCCCCACCCCGCCCGGCCCCACGATCAGCATCTTCGGCACTTCGCGCGCCGCCCAGTCGCGGAAGATGACGAAATCGCGGGTGTAATCGGCCACCGAATAATCGGCGGGAAGGCGGCCGAGCGATGCGGCATTGGGTTCGTTGATGAATTCGGCAAACGCCAGCTCTCCGCCCGACTCGCGCGCCAGATCGAGCAATCGCTGAGCCTGCTCCGTCTGCCACACACCCGCTTCGTCGCGCGGGCCTTCGCTTACCGCAAAGCTGGTTCCCGGCAGCGCATCCACCGCGCGGGCAAAATCCATTGCCCCGCGCCATTGATCGCGCGTCAGCACCTGATTATATCCTTCGGGAGGCTCCGCCAGATGTTCCCCTTCAGCCTCCAGATATGTGGAATTGGCCCATGTCCCGCTGACCCGCATATAGGCCGGGCCAAGATGGCGGGCGAGCGCGCGCAGCCGCGGATCGGCCAGATCTTCGGGCGGGCGCATCCGGTAAACCTCTCCCTCCGGCCCGCCATAGGGGGCCCAGAAACGCCCACCCGTCACCTCCACCATTTCGACATTGTAAGACAGGAACCGCGCATCCACCGTGCCGATGCGATCGAGACCCGCGATTGCGGATGGGCTGTGTGACAGGCTGGCCGGCGTGGCGCAGCCGCCCAGCGCGGTTGCGAGCAGCGCCGCGACAAGGCGGGGGCGGAGTTGGGCGATAAGGCGGGGCATGGGGTGGCTTCCGGCTTGGACGGGACGGGACGGGTTGTGATCGCAAATCATATTGCATGACCAGTTTGACGCAATGGTCAATCCAATTCAACCGCAAGGTATCGCTGCGGCGCTTCGTTGCGCGGCTGCTTGCCGATGCAGCACACTTCAGACACCATGCTGCATGCTGGCAGGCCTTGTCGGTTCATGGGTTCTGTTGTCGGAAAAAATTGGCCCCGAATCCGGCAATCCGGTAATGGCCGCAAGCGGTTGGGGAAGAGGAGAACACGTGGCGTTTCTGGGCATCGATATCGGCACTTCGGGGGTGAAGGTGGTGGTGCTGGATGATCGCGGTGCGATCATTGCGCAGGCCAGCCATCCGCTTGCCGTATCGCGCCCGCAACCCTTGTGGTCACAACAGGAGCCGGACGACTGGTGGCAAGCCACACAGGCGGCGGTGCGCGCGCTCGATCCCGAAACCAGCAAGCAAGTGCGCGCGATCGGCCTTTCGGGCCAGATGCACGGGGCCACCCTGCTCGGCG
>JBGSLI010000276.1:0-4341 GCA_041740775.1 Alteraurantiacibacter sp.
CGCAGATCGGCCGAAAGCGCCGCGCCATCGCGTTCGATCAGCGCATCGACCGAAACCAGCGTATTTTCGAACGCGGCAAGCGTTGCGGTGGACTGGTTCAGCGTGCCCTGCAACTCCCGCATGGTCTGATCGATTTGCGGAGAAGCGCGCGCCAGTTCGGCGCTAATGGCATCGGTATTGCGCAATATGCCGGCAATCGAACTCTGGTTTTCGTCATCGATCAGGCGCGAAAGCCGGTCGGTCAGCGTGGCCAGCCGTTGCAACAGCAGCGGCGCGCTGGCGAGGATTTCGCCGAAGGCACCGGGCGCGGGCGGAATTACCGGCACGCCTTCGGGGCAATCTGTGGTGTCGCAGCTGATCGGCGGCAGATTGCTGCGCCCACCGCTGAGCGAGATATTGGAAACGCCTGTAAAACTGGCCGAAACGGTGGCTTCGGTACCCACAAGGATCGGCGTTTCGTCCTCGATCCGCAGGCGAACCTTGACGAATTCGGGATCCTTGTCCCAGATCGAAATATCGGTCACCTGCCCCACCGGCACGCCCGAATAGGTCACCACCGATCCTTCCGCCACTCCGCCCACGGATTGTTCGAAGAAAATATCGTATTCCTTGTCGTTGCGATCGCTCAGCCGCGCCAGCCAGATGAAGAACACCGCCAGCGCGGCCAGCAACAGCAGGGTGACAGCCCCTACCCAGACGTGGTTTGCTCTTGTTTCCATGGGCTTCGTCCTATGAACCTGTGCTCGCTGGCTTGTCCAATGCTTTCCCCCGCTGCTGCGTGCGCTGAAGGCTCTGCGCAGCAGCGCGAGCGCGCGGGCCGTCAAAATATTCCTGTATCCAGGGGTGTTCGATTTCCAGCAGTTCGGGAATCGTCCCCACTGCTATCACTTGCCGGTCCGCCAGCACCGCCACCCGGTCGCAGATGGCGTAGAGCGTGTCCAGATCGTGGGTGATGAGAAATACCGTCAGCCCCAGCGTATCGGTCAGTTCGCGCAGCAATTCGTCGAACCGGGCCGCGCCGATGGGGTCAAGCCCGGCGGTCGGTTCGTCCAGAAACAGCAGTTCGGGATCGAGCGCCAGCGCCCGCGCCAGCCCGGCGCGCTTTCTCATCCCGCCCGAAAGCTCGCTTGGAAACTTGCAGGCCGCATCTTCGGGAAGCCCGGACAGGACGGTCTTGAAACAGGCGATCTCGTTGAGCAATCGCTGTTGCAGCTCAGGATAAAACTGTTTCAGCGGAACCTGCACGTTTTCGCCCACGGTCAGCGTGGAAAACAGCGCCCCGCCCTGAAACAGCACGCCCCAGCGACTGCGCACGCCGAGCACCTCGTCGGGCGCGACATTGGTGATGACCTTGCCGAACACCTCGATTTCGCCAGCCTGCGGCACCTGCAAACCGATGATCGATCGCATCAGCACCGATTTGCCACTGCCCGATCCGCCCACCACGCCAAGGATTTCGCCCCGCCGCACGTCAAGTTCGAGGTTCTCGTGAACCACGAAATCGCCAAAGGCATTGGTCAGCCCGCGAATGCGGATCGGAAAACCGGTGCTGGAAGTCTCGCTCTCGCTCATCCCCAGCCGATCCGTTCGAAAAATACCGCAAAAAAGGCATCGAGCACGATCACCATGAAGATCGCCTGCACCACCGCCATGGTGGTGCGCAGGCCCACTTCCTCGGCATTGCCCTTTACCTGCATCCCCTGATAACAGCCCGCCAGCCCCACGATCAGGCCGAATACCGGCGCCTTCAGCATGCCGACGTAGAAATCGTGCATCGGCACCACTTCCTGAATGCGGGCGAGGAAGGTGAGGAAGGGAATGCCCAGCATCACATCGCCGATCACCGCGCCGCCGACGATGGCAACGAGCGAGGCGTAAAAGCCCAGCAGCGGCATCATCAGCACTGCGGCCAGAATGCGCGGCAGCACCAGCGCCTCAGCCGGAGAAACGCCGATGGTACGCATCGCGTCGATTTCCTCGGTCAGCCGCATCGTGCCGATTTGCGCAGCAAAGGCGCTGCCCGAACGGCCCGCCACCATGATCGCGGTCATCAGCACGCCCAGTTCGCGCAGGGTGATCCGCCCGACCAGATTGACGGTGAGCGTTTCCGCACCGAACTGGCGCAATTGCACCGCCCCCTGCTGCGCGATGACGATGCCGATCAGGAAGCTCATCAGCCCGATAATCGGCAGGCTGGTGACGCCCACCAGTTCCATCTGCCGCACCACCGCCTTCACGCGGAACCGGCGCGGATGGCGGATTACCGAGGCAAAGGCCAGAATGATCGCCCCGAGAAAGCCGAGATAACGCCGCGCGCCGGTGAAAAATTCATAGACCTTCAGGCCGACATGTGCGGTCACCATGCCCAGCATATAGGGCGGCGGCGGTGTAACATCGGCAGTGCTGGCACATTCCTGCACCGCTTCCAGCAGGATCTGCGCGGATTCGCCCGCGCCGGTGATTTCGGCGCCCTTTTCCTCCGCGAACCGGTACACCACCCACGCGCCCACGGTATCCACCGCGCTGGCGCCTGAGATATCCACCGCCTGCACCGAACCTTCCAGTTCGCGCAATTGCGGATCGATCCTGCCGATGCCCGATACCACCAGCGGGCCGGTGATGAGGACGGTTACCCGCCCCCCGCGTTCCTCCACGCTAAACTCGGCCCATTCACGCATTGCGGCGCGTTATGGGGACAAATGACGGCGCGGGCAAGATTTTCGCGTGTTGCCCTCGCCCGCACTCGCTGGCAAAGCGCGCGCCATGACAAGCGAGCTTGCAAAAACCTTCGATCCCGCCGCCATCGAGGCGAAATGGTATGCCCATTGGGAGGCAAACGGCTGTTTCCGGCCCGACCGGCCCGATGCGGAACCCTTCACCATCGTCAACCCGCCGCCCAATGTGACGGGCAGCCTGCACATCGGCCATGCGCTCGACAATACCTTGCAGGACATCGTGATCCGTTACGAACGATTGCGGGGCAAGGATGCGCTGTGGGTGGTGGGCACCGATCACGCGGGCATCGCCACGCAGATGGTGGTGGAACGCCAGCTTGAGGCAAAGCAGGACAAGCGCACCAATTACAGCCGCGAGGATTTCATCGCCAAGGTGTGGGAATGGAAAGAGAAGAGCGGCGGCACGATCACCGGCCAGCTGCGGCGGCTGGGCTGTTCGATGGACTGGAGCCGCGAACAGTTCACGATGGACCCGCATTTTTCCGCTGCGGTGACCAAGGTGTTCGTCGATCTGTTCAACGATGGCCTGATCTACCGCGACAAACGGCTGGTGAACTGGGACCCCAAGCTGAAAACCGCGATCAGCGATCTGGAAGTGGAAACGCACGATGTGCAGGGGCATTTCTGGACCCTGCGTTATCCGCTGGCGGACGGCAGTGGCGATATCCGCGTTTCCACCACGCGGCCTGAGACCATGCTGGGCGATATGGCGGTGGCGGTGCATCCTTCCGATACCCGCTACGCCGATCTGGTGGCGCGCGGGGCCAGTGTGCGCCTGCCGATAACGGGCCGCGAAATCCCCATCATTGCCGACGAACACGCCGATCCCGAACTCGGCAGTGGCGCGGTGAAGATCACGCCGGGACATGATTTCAACGATTTCGAAGTGGGCAGGCGCGCGGGGATTGCGGCGGGCGATATGCTCAACATGCTCGATGCCGAGGCGAGGGTTTGCCAGACGGCGGACGGGCTGATTCCGGCGAAACTGGTGGGGCTGGACCGTTTCGATGCGCGCGCGCGCGTTGTCGAACTGCTGAAGGCAAGCGGGCATCTGGTGCCGCATGTGGTGGAAAAGGACGGGGAGCGTGTGGAGCACGACGCCGAACCGCGCCAGATCGCCACCCCCTACGGTGATCGCGGCGGGGTGGCGATCGAACCCTGGCTGACCGACCAGTGGTATGTCGATGCGGCACAGCTGGCGAAAAAGCCGATCGAAGCCGTGCGTTCCGGCGAGATCGAGATTGTTCCGAAGACCTGGGAGAAGACCTTCTTCAACTGGATGGAGAACATCCAGCCGTGGTGCGTCTCAAGGCAGCTTTGGTGGGGGCACCGGATTCCGGCCTGGTATGACGCGCAAGGCAATGTATTCGTCGCCGAGACGGAGGCAGAAGCGCAGACCAAGGCGGGCGAAGGCGCGCACCTTACCCGCGACGAGGATGTCCTCGACACCTGGTTCTCCTCCGCGCTGTGGCCGTTTGCCACGCTCGGCTGGCCGGGCCAAACTCCCCTCCCCTTCAGGGGAGGGGCCGGGGGTGGGGGCTGTCAAGATGGCACCGCTCTGGAGGACAGGCCCCACCCCCAACCCACCCCCGAAGGGGCGGGGCTT
>JBGSLI010000277.1:0-3537 GCA_041740775.1 Alteraurantiacibacter sp.
AGCTGGCGGGTTGACGCACGGCACCCCTTGCCCGCCGCGCCGCAGCGATTAGGGTGCAGGCGATGAACCAGATTGTCCCCCCCCCCGCCCCGCCCGCAACCAGCCATTGCACCGCCGAACAATATGATGCGCTCTACCGCCGGTCGGTGGAGGATCCGGACGGCTTCTGGCTCGAACAGGCCGCGCGGCTGGACTGGATCACCCCCCCCACCAAAGGCGGCGAATGGAGCTTCGATCCGCCGCAGATCGCCTGGTTTGCCGATGGCGCGCTGAACCTGTGCCACAATGCGGTGGATCGCCACCTGCCGCACCATGCCGGGCGCACGGCATTCATTTTCGAGCCCGACGATCCTGCCGCCCCAACGCGCAGCCTCACCTATGCCCAGCTCCACAGCGAAGTTGTGCGCGTGGCCAATGCGCTGAAGGCGATGGGGGTCACAAAAGGCGACCGGGTAACGATCTACATGCCGATGGTGATCGAAGGCGCGCTGGCCATGCTCGCCTGTGCGCGCATCGGGGCGATCCATTCGGTAGTGTTCGGCGGCTTTTCGCCCGAAAGCATCGCCGGCCGGATAGAGGCGTGCGAAAGCCGCTTCGTCATCACCGCCGACGAAGGCTTGCGCGGCGGCAAAAGGGTTCCGCTCAAGGCCAATGTGGACGCCGCGCTGGCCGAACCCGATCATGTGCTGGATGTCAAAGGCGTGCTGGTTTTCCGCCACACCGGCGGCGATATCACCATGGTGGAGGGGCGCGATCACTGGTTCGATGATCTGGCCAGCGCGGACGATTGCCCCTGCGAAGTGATGAATGCCGAAGATCCGCTGTTCATTCTTTACACCAGCGGTTCCACCGGCAAGCCCAAGGGGGTGCTGCACACCACCGGCGGATACGGATTGTGGGTGGCGGCCAGCTTCCATTACACCTTTGATTATCAGCCGGGCGAGGTGTTCTGGTGCAGCGCCGATATCGGCTGGGTCACCGGGCACAGCTATGTCACCTACGGGCCGCTGCTGAACGCGGGCACCAGCCTGATCTTCGAAGGCGTGCCCAATTATCCCGATCACGGGCGCTACTGGGAGATCATCGCCCGCCATGGCGTGAACATCTTCTACACCGCCCCCACCGCCATCCGCGCGCTGATGCGCGAGGGCGATCAATGGGTGGCGGGGCACGATCTTTCCTCCCTGCGGCTGCTGGGCAGCGTGGGCGAGCCGATCAATCCCGAAGCCTGGCGCTGGTATCACGAAGTGGCGGGCGGCGGGCGCTGCCCGATCGTGGATACCTGGTGGCAGACCGAAACCGGCGGGCACATGATCACCACCTTCCCCTATGCGCATGACATGAAGCCGGGCAGCGCGGGCAAGCCGTTTTTCGGCGTGCAGCCGCTGCTGGTGGATGGCGATGGCAAGGAACTGACCGGCGCGGCGGAAGGCAATCTGTGCATTGCCGCCAGCTGGCCGGGGCAGGCGCGCACCGTTTACGGCGATCATGCACGGTTCCACGAGGCCTATTTCAGCACCTTCCCCGGCCTTTATTTCACCGGCGACGGATGCAGGCGCGATGGTGACGGATATTACTGGATCACGGGCCGCGTGGATGATGTCATCAACGTCTCCGGCCACCGGATGGGCACCGCCGAGGTGGAAAGCGCGCTGGTGCTGCATCCGCTGGTTGCCGAGGCCGCGGTGGTCGGATATCCGCACGATATCAAGGGCCAGGGCATCTATTGCTATGTCACGCTGATGGAAGGCGAGGAAGGTTCGGATGCGCTGCTGGCCGAATTGAAGGCGCAGGTTCGCAAGGAAATCGGCCCTGTGGCCACGCCCGATGTGATCCACTTTACCGATGGCCTGCCGAAAACCCGCAGCGGCAAGATCATGCGCCGCATCCTGCGCAAAATCGCCGAGAACGATTTCGGCGCGCTGGGCGATACATCGACGCTGGCCGATCCCTCGCTGGTCGAACGGCTGATCGAAGGGCGGCAGAACCGGTAATTTGCCGGGGATGTGCGGGGGCTACAGGTCCAGCCCGATCTGCTTGTCGCCGTCCCCCTTGGCCGCCGCGCTTTTCACCGCATCCTTGCGCGCCATCGGCAGGTCGAGCCGGACGCCGGGACGCGTGGGGCTGTCGAACAGTTCGGCCACCGTCACCACCTGCAACCGGTCATCCTCGCGGTTGAGCAGCGGGTGTTTGAACTTGCCCGCCGCCGCGATTTCGTCGCGCATCGGCTTGGTCGGCAGGCCGGTGCAGATGAGGAAGCCGAACTCGGCCTTTTCGCGCAATCGGTCACTGTTCAGCGTGGCGAGATCGGCGCGGGTGCCGGGGCGGCTTTTGACCTGAAAGATCGCCTTGCCGTTGGCATCGGAATCGAGCAGGAAATAGGCGATCCCGTCAATCCCGCCATCGGCGCCCTTCTTCTCGTTGATCCGCGCCTGATTGCGCGAGAAGGTGAGGATGGCCCACTTCTCGAACTCCTTGCGGGTCTTGTCATCCTTGCGGTTGGCCAGCGCCATCGCGGATTCAAGATCGCGCGGCACCCCGTCGAGCAGGATATTGGCCTCGATGGCGGGCCAGTCATCGGGGTAACGATCCGCCAGCCGTTTGAGGATCAGCGCAATCGACTGATAGGTGATGTCGATCCCGATCCAGCGCCGATTGAGACGCTGCGCCACCGCCACCGTGGTTCCGCAGCCGCAATAGGCATCGAGCACGGTATCGCCTTCGTTGGACGAGGCCTTGATGATCCGTTCGAGCAGCGCTTCGGGCTTTTGGGTGGGGTAGCCGAGGCGTTCTTGGGCTTGGGAGTTGATGGGAAAGATGTCGGTCCAGACATCTGTGATCGGAATGCCCTCTTGCTCGTCGAGATACCGTTTCATCCGGGGCACAGAGCCGGGATTTGGCTGGACAACAATTCCCGCCTCGTAAGCCGCCTGCATACGCTCCTTCGTCCATCGCCACACGCGAGTGATGCCCAAAAACTCGTAGGTGAGGTTCGGGCGATTAGGATTTGGATTGATCAAATTATCTAACTGGTATCGCCGGCCCGTGTCCTCTTCGACCAGCGAGTAGTGGCTCTTGATGTATTTCTCGGAATGTGGCGCATACAGTGCGTTCCACACAGTTTCAGATGACTTCCGATAAGCCAAGATGACGTCATGTGAGTTGGGAAACCTTGTGAAAGCATGGCCTTTGGCTGTTGTTCGCTGCCAAATTAGCTCACTCAGAAAATCCCCGCCCTGCCCGCAGAACACCGCATCGAGCACCAGCTTGAGATAGTGCGAGGCGGTCGGGTCGCAGTGGAGGTAGAAGCTGCCGGTGGGTTTCAAGACGCGGTGGATTTCCACGATCCGCAAGCTCATGTGGACCAGATAGGCGAGCAAGGACCCGCGCCCCAGCACCTTTTCCAGCCCCCGGATCAGTTCCACCGTCTGCTCGGTCCAGCGCGTTTCGCCCGCCTTGGGGGCGAGCCGGTCCAGATCGAGGATGTAGTCCAGCCCGTCTGCCGCCTCATCCCCCCAGTTCCACGTATCGACAAAG
>JBGSLI010000278.1:0-3139 GCA_041740775.1 Alteraurantiacibacter sp.
CGCGGTCTTTGATATGCGCGGGGCGTGGGCCATCTTCGGTCATTTCCGCGTCGATGGCGTAGGAGGCGTTGACGCGGCGCGCGGATTCCTCGGCGGCGAGGATGTCGGCGGCGTGCTCGCCCGCATCGGCGGCATCGGCAATGTGGAGCGACCAGCCCTGGCCATCCCACCATACCACCGCGCCGGTGGCCAGATCGTTTCCGGTCAATATCTTCATGCCGCAAACTCCGCCGCAAGGCTGGCGATCGCGGCGTTCTTGCGCGCGGTGACTTCGCCGATGATGATGAGCGCGGGGCTTTTCACCGCTTGCGCCAAAACGATATCGGGCAGCGCGGCGAGTGGCCCGCGCAGCACGCGCATGTTGGCGCGGCAGGCATTTTCCACCAGCGCCAGCGGCATGTCGGGCGCCAGCCCGTCTGCCATCAGTTTTTCGGCAATCTGCGGCGCGGTCTTCACGCCCATGTAGATCACCAGCGTCCGGCCCTTGCCCGCAAGCCCCGACCAGTCCTGATCGGAAAGCCCCTTGCACTGGCCCGCCACGAAGCTGACCACGCTGGCAGAATCGCGGTGGGTGAGCGCGATGCCCGCCGCCGCGGCCGCGCCATTGGCGGCGGAAATGCCGGGAACCACTTCCACCCGCACGCCTGCGGCCTGTGCGGCTTCCATCTCCTCGCCCCCGCGCCCGAAGACGAACGGATCGCCGCCCTTCAGCCGCACCACATCGCGGCCCTTCAGCGCCTCTGCTACCAGCAGCGCGTTGATCTGTTCCTGCGGCAATGTGTGGCGGGCGCGCTGCTTGGCCACCGATACCAGCCGCGCATCGGGTCGCGCCAGTGCCAGGATCGCGGAATCGACCAGCCCGTCATGCACGATCAGGCGGGCATTGCCGATCAGCCGCGCGGCGCGCAGCGTCAACAGATCGGGATCGCCCGGCCCCGCGCCGACAAGATGGATGGTGCCATTTCGCATGGGGTGCAGATGGCCGCCGATGCGCCTTGCCGCCAGCGAGAATGGATTTGCACCGGTTTAGGTGAACTTTACCCGCCCTGCAATCAACCTTCCCGCCGCCCTTCCACGCGTTGCGAAATCGCCGCCACAAGCTGCTGGAACTGTTCGTTGTCGCGCAGATTGATATCGCGCTGGGGAAAGGGGATTTCGATTCTGTTCTGCTGGAACAGATCCCACAGATTGTTCAGCACTTCGGACCGCACATTGCCCACGCCCATTTCCGGATCATCGATCCAGCAATGGATGGTGAAATTGACGCTGTTGTCGCCATATTCGTTCATCCACACCGAGGGGGCGGGGCTGTCGAGCACGCGTTTGCACGCGCCGGCGGCTTCCAGCATCAATTGCTGCGCCAGCTTCATATCCGCGCCATAGGATACCCCCACATGCACCTGCATCCGCACCTTGCGGCTGGAATAGGACCAGTTTTCGACCTGGTTGATCATCAGGTTTTCGTTGGGGATCAGATATTCGCGCTCGTCTCTGGTGGTGATGGAAACCGCGCGGATGCCGATCTTGCGGATCTGGCCGAAGGTTTCGTTGCCCGCCTGATCGGCAATTGCGATGACATCGCCCGGCTTGATCGATTTGTCCATCAGCAGGATGATCCCCGCGATCAGATTGCCGAAAGTCTTCTGCAGGCCGAAACCGATGGCGAGGCCGAAGGCGCCGGAGAACACCGCCAGCGCGGTGAGATCGATCCCCAGAAGGTCTATCCCGATCAGGATGGCAAAGGCCCACAGCATGACGCTGAGCAGCTTTTCCGCCAGCAGCCGTTGCGAGGCATCGAGCCTGGTGGCGCGTTTCAGGCCCGATTTGGCCAGCCGGGTGGAAAGCCGGGCGAATATGATGACGCCTGTCACCACCATCACCAGCACCAGCACGGTCCACGCCGAGAAGCGGGTATCGGCAAGCGTGAAGCCGAAAGCGTCCAGCCGTTCGATCAGCCCGGCTGCGGTGGGCGTGGCGTCGGTCACCGCATCCCTGATGGCATCGGCTCCGGCCACCGCTTCCTGCGCGGCATTGTCGCTATCTGCCGGAGGCAGGCTGCTGTCGGGAAGCGTGGGTGGCGCGGCATCGGTGGCGGTTTCGCCGACGGTTTCAACGGCGGTTTCGCCGGAAGGTTGGGTGGGCGCAGGATCGGCTGGAGGTTCGACGCTGGCAGTCATTTTCTTCCCATCGCGGCAAAGCCCTGTTCGAGATCACGGACAAGGTCACCTGCATCTTCTAGCCCGATCGCCAGCCGCACGCCAAGCCCGCTGCCCGGATCGATTGCCCGTGGCCAGGCGTGGAAATCACGAATGCGACCCGGATCCACCGGGATCGCGAGGCTTTCGTATCCACCCCAGCTGAAACCGATGCCGAACAGTTCCAGCGCATCGATGAAACGCGCGCGCGCGGCCACATCGGCACTGCGCAGGGTAAAGCTGAACAGCCCGCAACCACCCGAAAAATCGCGCTGCCACAGATCGTGGCCGGGCGCGCCGGGCAGCATGGGGCACAGCACGGCGGAAACTTCCGTGCGCGATTCAAGCCATCGGGCAACCTCAAGCGCGCTTGAGGTCGTTCGTTCGAGGCGGATGCCCATGGTGCGCAAGCCGCGCAGCGCCAGCGCCGCGTCGTCGGGCGATACCACCTGGCCGGTATATTGCGCGTGGGTGCGGATGCGATCGATCAGCGGCTTTGCGGCTGACGCGCTGCCCATCATCAGGTCCGAATGCCCGCCGACATGCTTGGTCAGGCTCATTACCGAAACATCGCATCCGTGCCCCAGCGCGGGAAAGCCGAGCGGAGAGGCCCAGGTATTGTCGATCACCGATATCACCCCGCGTTCGCGGGCGATGGCTGCCAGCGCGGGAATATCGCAGACCTCCATCGTCAGGCTGCCGGGGCTTTCCAGCATTACCACGCGGGTGTTTTTGCCGATCATCGCCGCCAGCGCGGCGGGATCGAGCGGATCGAAGGCGCGCGCCTTTATGCCCAGGCGGGCGAGCATCCCGTGCGCCATGCTGCGCGTGGGTTCGTAGGAATTGTCGCTGAACAGCAATTCGTCGCCCGGAGAGAGCAGCGCGGTCAACGTGGCGGCGATCGCGGCAACCCCGCTGGGGAACAGCTCGGTTCCGTCAGCGCC
>JBGSLI010000279.1:0-1895 GCA_041740775.1 Alteraurantiacibacter sp.
GCGGCGGATTGTCCGCCGGGCTGGCCCTGGCCTGCCCCGATGCCGCCGTGGTGCCGGTGGAACCCGAAGGTTGGGACGATGTCTGCCGCAGCCTGGAAGCGGGCGAGATCCGCGATATCGGTCCCAACCCGCCGCCAACCGCGTGCGACGCGTTGCAGACCTTTGCCACCTTCCCGATCAATTTCACCGTGTTGAAGGCGCGGTGCCATGAATGGGCGCGCGTTTCCGAGGCCGAAATCCGCACGGCACAACGTTTCGCCTTTGCGCAATTGCGCGTGGTTCTGGAACCTGGCGGCGCTGCGGCGCTGGCGGCGGTGCTGGCGGGCAAGGTGGCGCTGGATGATGCCACGGCGGTGATGCTTACCGGCGGCAATACCGATGCGGCCTCTTTCGCCAAAACCATCGGTGACAGCAAATAGGTTGCAATTGACAATCTAAACGCGTGCAGACATCCTCCCTACTCCTGCAAAGGGAGAGGGATGGATATGGATACCGCAATTCTCGCACCCGCCGCCGCGCTGGCGGTATGGTCAATGCTGATGCTGATGTGGATGGCCGCCACCCGCCTGCCCGCACTGGCAAGGCTGAAACTCGATCCGGAACAGTCGCGCGGCGGGCGCGGTGCCGATCTGGATGGCGTGCTGCCGGGGCCGATCCAGTGGAAGGCGCATAATTACAATCATCTGATGGAACAGCCCACGGTGTTCTATGCGGTCTGCTTGATTCTGGCGATTGCCGGTTCAGGCGCGATCGATCTCTATCTGGCCTGGGCCTATGTCGGCCTGCGGGTGGTCCATTCGCTGTGGCAGGCGCTGGTCAACACCATTCCCGTGCGGCTGACCATTTTTACCGTTTACAGTCTTGTGCTCACCGCGCTCGCCGTCCGCGCGCTGCTCGCCACGATGTGACAGGGGCGGGATAGGGGCGGGATAAGGGTTAGCGCCTAGTTAACCATTCACCGGCGGGAGACGGCTGCGCGCCATAGTGTGCGGATGGCTGGCCGGTGGAGAATGCCCGATGGCGCATATTCTTGTCGTCGATGATGATGACATCGTGGCCGAACTGGCCACCCGCATCCTGATCGATGCCGGTTACGCCTGCGGCTATGTGTGCGATGCGCGCGCGGCGCTGGAAGTGCTTTCGCGGCGCAAGCCCGATCTGATACTGCTCGATCAGAACCTGCCCGGCGAAAACGGCACCGCGCTGCTGCGGCGGATGCGCGGTTCCCCTCTGTTATACGATATTCCGGTAATCATGCTGACCGGCCTGCAGGGCGAGCGTGAAGAACGGATCGCCTATTACTGCGGGGCGCAGGATTACATCCGCAAACCGTTTACGGAAAAGATGCTGGTCCACCGCGTGCGGCAGATGCTGCGTTATCGCGGCAATATCGGGCAATCGCCACTTGCTGCGGGACTGATGCCAAACACCCCTGCCCCATCGCCCTCGATGCGGATGCTGTAGGTCCGGGGCCTAGGAAGCGCAGGTTTGCCCGGCATCCGGCGCGGCAGCGCCGCGCACGATTTCCACCCGGCGATTGCGCGGATCGGAGGCGGGAACGCCTTCCTGCAGGTTCTGCTGGCCGAAACCGACCGGCTGGACCTGTTCCGCCGATACGCCGAGACCGACCATGAACGCCACCACGCTTTCGGCCCGCTCGCGCGAGAGTTCGCAATTGCGCGTTTCGGTGCCGCTGGTGTCGGTATGCCCGGCGATCAGGAACCGTTCGGTCGACTGGTTTGCCAGCATGCTTTCGGCAAAAACGCGGATCTGGTTCTTGGCCCGGTCGGTCAGCGCAGACGAGCCGAGCGCGAAGGTGAGGCACATGTTGAGCGCCTCGCTCTGGCTGGGGGCGCAGCGTTCCGGAATGGCCACCGGGCGCGGGCGCGCTGGCG
>JBGSLI010000280.1:0-10611 GCA_041740775.1 Alteraurantiacibacter sp.
ATTTCGACGCCTGCGCTGCCTTGACCCTCGATCACCCACGGATCGCCGAAAGCGTGAACATATGTTGCGCCCTGTTCACCGGCGATGGCGCGGGCGATCTGCTCGCGGTTCTCGGTTTGCCGGTCATAGGTGACAACCTTCGCGCGATATTCGGCGGTGCGCTGCAATTTCACCGCAGGCGCATCGGCGGGCATGACGATGGTCGCCGCAATGCCCAGCCTGCGCGCCGCCCAGGCCACGCCCTGCGCGTGATTGCCGCTGGAAACCGCCACCACGCCGCGCGCCTTTTCCGCATCCGACAGATCGGAAAGCCGGTGCCATCCGCCGCGAATCTTGAACGCGCCCATCGGTTGCAGGCAATCGGCCTTGGCCCAGATTGTGCGCCCCTCGAACGCGAACGGCAGCAGCGGAGTGGGCGGAAGGATTGCCGCGATCTTGCGCGCCGCATCCAGCACGCCTGCGCGCGTGGGTGCGCGTTCAGGTGGAGTTTGTCTCATCGCCGTTCTATTACCGCTTTACCAAGGGGAGGCCAGCGCCTAATGGCGCGCCCCTTTCCGGTCGGGAAACGCATAGGAGATTGAAGCAGATGAGCACATCGACGATCAACGACACGCGCAAGAAGGAACTCCTTTCCACGCCGGTCGAACATATCGACATCACCAGCTTCGATGCGCGCCCGATCATCGATTCGATGGGCAAGATGAGCTTCACCAGCCGCGATCTCGCGCGCGCCACCGGGATCTACAACCAGATGCTGGAGGACAGGGACTGCACCATCTTCCTCGTCATCGCCGGTTCCACCAGCGCGGGCGGCTGCATGGATCTGTATGCCGAACTGATCCGTTCCAACATGGTCGATTGCGTGGTGGCGACAGGTGCCACCATTGTCGACATGGATTTCTTCGAAGGGCTTGGCCACAAGCATTATCAGGCATTGGAAGTGCCCGACGACGATACGCTGCGTTCGCTTTATATCGACCGGATCTACGATACCTATATCGATGAGGAGCAGTTGCAGGACTGTGATTTCACGATCAACAAGATCGCCAACGAACTGCCGCCTGGCCCCTATTCCAGCCGCGCCTTCATCCGCGAAATGGGCAAATATCTGGCCGAGCACGGCAAGAAGGACAACAGCCTCGTCAAGCTGGCCTATGAACACGACGTGCCGATCTTCTGCCCCGCCTTTGTCGACAGTTCGGCCGGTTTCGGCCTCGTCAAACATCAGGTGGACCAGATGGCCAAGGGCGAGCCTTATCTGATGCTCGATGCCATCGCCGATTTCCGCGAACTTACCGATATCAAGATCAAGAGCGGCGATTCGGGCCTGCTGATGGTGGGCGGCGGGGTGCCCAAGAACTTCATCCAGGATACCGTTGTCTGTGCCGAAATCCTTGGCCATGAGGACGTGGCGGTGCACAAATATGCGGTGCAGATTACCGTGGCAGACGTGCGCGACGGGGCGTGTTCTTCCTCCACATTGCAGGAGGCGGCAAGCTGGGGCAAGGTCAATACCGGGATCGAACAGATGGTGTTTGCCGAAGCGGGCAGCGTGATGCCGCTGCTGGCGAGCGATGCGTATCATCGCGGCTACTGGAAAACGCGCGAAAAGCGCCGCTGGGCCAAGCTGTTCGCGTAAAAACAGGCGCACGGGAAGGGCAGGGCGATGATCCATATCGGGGACACCAGCGCAACCAATATCATCGCCCTGCTGGCGCTGGGCGTCTCGCTGTTGGCTGCGGTGTTCACCTGGTTCAACAACCGCGAAACAACGCGGCTTGGCAGGCACGTTGCCGCGCGTGACGACCGGGTGGAAAAATCCACCGCCTATCTCGATCTGGAAGTGCATTCGAGCGAGGCCTTCCGCTTCGCCGCCGATCATTGCGAGGCGATGCGACCCTATGAAACGACCGACAGGCCCGCGCGGCTGCCGCGCGGCGATCGTGAAAATGCGGAACTGACGCGGCAATATTACTTCCAGTGCCTCAATCTGTTCGAAGTCTGCTCCAATTTCCGCCGACATGAGGTGGTGGACAAGCACGTTTATGCCAGCTGGGTGGCGTGGTTTCACGAAGTGCTGGATCAGTGGTATTTCCGCGAATTATGGGCGGGCGAAATGCGCGAGAATTATACACCCGATGTCCGCCACATCTTCGATATCGGACTGCGCATCTATGCCCTGCACAGCGATGCAGAGCAGCGAAGGCGCGAATTCTACAAGGCGGTGGGCCATCTTTTCGGCGGCTGTGCAATTATCGAAAACTGGCCCGACGATGTCGGCCTCACTCCGCAATGGCCGCCTGTCGAACACGGCAAGCCGGTGCTGGTGCCGCTGGAAGGGCAAACCGCATGAACACCGCACCCGCACTTGCCTTCCGCTGGAACCACAAGGACGATACCGCGCCCGCCGCTGCCTTTGCCGGGCAGATCATCGGCGCGGCACCCGAATATATCAGCCACGGCGAAATCCAGACCGGGCTGAGCGATGACGGCAAAAGCTGGGTGCCCGATCTGGCCGCGCGCTATGCCGAGGATTTCGCCGATCCGGGCGATCGCGACATGCTGGTGGCGCGGGATGAAGGCGGCGATGTGCGGGCGATTCTGATCATCGCCTGGGAAGAAAATCCGCGCCGCCGTTTCGCGGTGATAGAAGATATGGCGGTCGACCCCGCGCTGCGCTCGCACGGGATTGGCAAGATGATGCTGCAACTGGCCGAGGCGCGCATCCGCGAACGCGGGGTGGAGTGGGTGTTTCTGGAAAGCGGGCGCGAGAACGAGGGCGCGCACGGCTTTTTCGAGCGTGAGGGGTTCGAGAAATTATCCTCGGTATTCGGGCGCAGGCTCGGCTAACTTCCCGCCATCGGCCCCCGGCTGTTCAATTCGCGCGTCAGATCGGCGATGCGCGCGAACTGATCGATGGTGATCGAAATCCGCCGCCGGTCGTCGCGCGCCTCGATGCTGCCGCTCTCGAACATATTGCCCGCCTTCAGCGTCACCACCAGACTGCCTTCGTGGAAGATAGTCGCCACATCCTCGCCGCGATAGCTGCCTTCCAGCGCGATCAGCCGTTCGACATACAACGGATCGATCAGGTGCCGCGCCTCGGTCTGGTCGCTGGTGTAGATATCGAACCGGTCCTCGAAATCGGGATGCGTCATGGCGGCATAATCGAGCTGCCTGCCGATCACTTCGATGCTGTCCTTCTTGCCGCCGAAGAATTGCCGGAAGGCGTTGTTCCGCGCCAGCAGCGTGGTGCCGTGGAAGCGCCGCGAATAACCGACTTGCATGATGATGCCGCGAAACACCGTCACCCAGCGACGGTTCTTGCCCGAACCGCGCCGTTCTTCCAGCCAGGCTTCGTGGAGCGAAAAGGGGATATCGCCGATCTGCCCGCTCCAGTGATCTTCGAACCGCGCGCGATCATGGCTGGGAAGCAGGCGGCAGGCTTTGGCAAGATCGAACGGCTCGCCGCCTTGGCAATCATGGCTGTAAGTCAGCCCCAGCGCATCGGCGATGGCATCGTTGATGCCGATCTTGACTGCCTTTACCGCCTTGCTGACAGGCCCCTGCGCCCAGACCATTCCCATGAAGCCCGCGCCGCCGCTCACCCAGATTGCCTGCGTGAAGTCCAGCCCAAACCCGAACAGCGCGATGGCGCCAAGACCAAGCGCAATGGCCAGAACGATCCACCGCCTGTTCCATGTCGCCTTCCTGGCTTCCTCGCGCACAGCGGCCTGTTGTTCCAGCCAGCGACCCAGCGGGCCCGCCATCAGCGCATCGATATCCAGCCGCTCGATCATCTTTGTACACTTCCCCCCGCGGCTCGATGATGGCACAACAGCCCTATCAGGGGAAACGGGGGATTGGCACCATGGAATTCGTTCTGCTCGGCATCGTCGTCGTGCTCGCGTTTGTCGTCATCGGCATTTACAACCGGCTGGTCGGGCTGCGCCAGAACGTCAACCAGGGGGTTGCCGATATCGACGCGCAATTGCGCCAGCGGCACGATCTGATCCCCAATCTGGTCAATACCGTGAAGGGATATGCCAGCCATGAACAGGACACGCTGGAACAGGTGATCGCCGCGCGCAATCAGGCCGCCAGCGGATCGATCAATTCGGGCGATGAACAGGCGCTGCGCGTGGCGCTGGACCGGGTGCTGGCGCTGGGAGAGGCCTATCCCGACCTGAAGGCCAACACCAACTTCCAGCAGCTCCAGCGCGAACTGGCCGATGTGGAAGACAAGCTGGCCGCATCGCGCCGTGCATTGAACGCCGCCGTATCGCGCTACAACACCGGGCGGGAAAGCTTTCCGGCGGTGCTTTTTGCCGGAATGCTGGGCTTTTCCCAGGCCGATTTTCACCGGCTGGACGATAGCGAAAAGGGCGTGGTGGATCAGGTTCCCGACGTGCAGTTCTAGGGCCTGCCACGGGCCATCCGTTTTCGCTTGCAGTTCGACGAATCGCGCTTATATGCGCGCTTCCGCTGCCCCAAGGGA
This sequence comes from Alteraurantiacibacter sp., assembly GCA_041740775.1. Classification (GTDB taxonomy): domain Bacteria; phylum Pseudomonadota; class Alphaproteobacteria; order Sphingomonadales; family Sphingomonadaceae; genus Alteraurantiacibacter. Next base: position 4,499 of record JBGSLI010000280.1, read on the forward strand.
CACCCACCGCAAGGCAGCTTCTTGCTTGTTGGTTTAACACCGTAGGGGGTCCCTTGAATTGCACCAGTATCCCGACGCTAAGGCTGTAGTTCGCGCGCTTTCGCCGGACGAACCCGTTATTCTCACCCGCCCGCACGCTGCGGCGCGCGCAGCCCGCTTCTTTACCGAGAAGTTTCCGGGCAAGGCGATGTATGCGGTAAAGGCCAATCCCTCACCCGATCTGATCCGCATATTGTGGGACAATGGGGTGAAGCATTACGATGTCGCATCGATCGGCGAAGTGCGCATGGTGCGCGCGCTGCTGCCCGATGCCACGCTGTGCTTCATGCACCCGGTAAAGACCCCGCGCGCGATTGCCGAGGCCTATTTCGATCACGGGGTGAAGACCTTCAGCCTCGATACCGCTGAAGAGCTGGCAAAGATCGTCGAAGCCACCACCGATGCGGCGGGCAATCCGGCGGCAGACCTCAATCTGCTGGTGCGGCTGCGTGTGTCGTCCGAACATTCCGAACTGTCGCTGGCGTCCAAATTCGGCACCGATCTTGCCGATGCCGCACCGCTGCTTCAGGCCACCCGCCAGCATTGCGATGCGCTGGGCATCTGTTTCCACGTCGGCAGCCAGGCGATGACTCCGTTCGCCTTCGTGCAGGCGCTGGAACGCGTGCGCGCGGCGATTGCCGAAGCGGCGGTTACGGTCGACATCATCGATGTGGGCGGCGGCTTTCCGAGCATTTATCCCGGCCTCGAACCGCCGCCGCTGGAAGATTACTTCGCGTTGATCCATCGCCATTTCGAAGCCCTGCCGATTTCCTATTCGGCAGAACTGTGGGCGGAACCGGGCCGGGCGCTGTGCGCTGAATATTCCTCCATCGTGGTGCGGGTGGAAAAGCGCCGCGGAAACGAGCTTTACATCAATGATGGTGCCTATGGCGCATTGTTCGATGCGGCGCATGTCGACTGGCGCTTTCCGGTCTGCGCGCTGGAGGATGATCTGATCCGGCCACTGGCCGATTTCGCCTTCTACGGACCGACCTGCGATGATGCCGACTACATGCAGGGCCCGTTTCTCCTGCCAGAGGATATCCAGGCCGGCGATTACATCGAAATCGGTATGCTGGGGGCCTATGGCGCGGCGATGAAAACCGCCTTCAACGGTTTTGGCGCAGCCGAAGGCGCTATCGTTGCCGACGAACCGATGGCCAGCCTCTATCGTGGTGACCGCAAGGACCCGCGCGCAAGCGACAATGTGGTGAGCCTGCGCTGAAAGCATTGCGCAGAAAAGTGGGTGCCGGTTTTCTGCATCAAGCAATGCGATAAGAACGGCTAACGCCGCTGCACCTGCACCTGCAGGAATTGCGCATTGCTGTGGGGTGTGCTGGCATCGCCAAGCTGGAGCGGGTAATTGCCCGGCGGCAGCGCGGCCAGCGGCATTCCCGCCGCTGCCAGCGCATAGGGTGACACGCGGTGCCGGGTGACAAGCCCACCCGCGCCATCCTTCACCAGCGGAATTTCAAACTCCACTCCGAAAATGGCATCCTGCGAACGGCGCACGGTGGAAACCACCAGCTGGCCGCCGCCCAGATCGAGCACTAGCCCCGTGCCCACCGGCACGCCCACCAGCCCTTCGATCCGCGCGCCGGTTTGCGACAGGTCGCGCATCACCGCCTCGTATCGGTGATCCTCGTGGATCACCCCGATGCGGCGGAACACGCTGCGGCGTTCGGGGCGATAGGTTTCCGGCCCGGCGGGTTCGATTTCATAACCGCCATTGGCGATATCGGCCAGAATGTCAGCCTGCGGGCGCGCCTTGGAATAGATCCAGCCCTGGATATATTTCGCGCCGCGCTCGCACACCAGCTTGAACTGATCGAAGGCTTCGACGCCTTCCACCGTCACCTCCATCCCCAGCGCTTCGGACAGGCCGATGATCGCGGTGATGATCTTGGCGCTGTTTTCGTTCTTCTGAGTGCAGGTATCGACAAAACTCTTGTCCACCTTGATCTTGTCAAACGGCGCGTGGCGCAGGTAGCTGAGCGAGGAATAGCCGGTGCCGAAATCGTCCAGCGCCAGCCGCACGCCCAGCCCCTTCAGCACCTTGAAAGTGGCGGTGGTGGCATCGGTATCGCCCATGAAGACCGTTTCGGTCAGCTCCAGCTCCACCCGGTCGGGCGCGATCCCCGTTTCGGCCAGCACCTGCATCACGATATCGGGAAAGCCCGCATTGGCAAATTGTCGTGCGGAAACATTCACCGCCACGCGCACGGCTTCGGGCCATTGCAGCGCATCTTCGCAGGCGCGCCGCAGCGCCCACTGGCCCAGCTGATGGATCAGATCGCTTTCCTCGGCAGCCGGGATGAAGGTGCCGGGCGGGACATTGCCGCGTTCGGGATGTTCCCAGCGCATCAGCGCCTCGAAGCCGACGATGCCATTATCCTTCGTCCGCACCACCGGCTGATAATGCATCGCGAGCTGGCCGGTCGCCAGCGCCTCGCGCAGATCGTCGAGCAGTTCGGCGCGTTCCTGTTCGATATCCTTGAGATCGGCCGAATAGAAGCGATAGGTGCCGCGCCCGCTGTTCTTGGCAGCGTATAGCGCAAGATCGGCGTTGCGGACGATTTCCTCGGCCTCCACCCCGTCATAAGGGGCAATTGAAATGCCGACCGATGCACCGATGATCGCCTGCTTGCCTTCCACCTGATAGGGCGAGGACAGCATCTGGATGATCTTGTCGGCCAGATCGCCCAGCATTCCGCGATCGTCCATATCGGGCAGGATCACCTGGAATTCATCGCCGCCAAGGCGGCCGATTTCGGCCCCGCGATCACCCAGAATGGCGGTCAGGCGTTCGGCCACCTGGCGCAGCATGTCATCGCCTGCCTGGTGGCCCAATGTGTCGTTGACCTGCTTGAACTTGTCCAGATCGAGCATAAGCAACGCGCAGCAGCGCTTGGCCGAACGATAGGCCGCGAGCGTCGATTCCAGCCTCCGGTTGATCCGGTGGCGGTTGGCAAGCCCGGTAAGCGAATCGAATTCCGCCAGCCGCGAATCCTCGCGCTGGCGCTGATAGGCAGTAGTCACATCCTTGGCGCTGCCGCGATAGCCGGAAAATTTTCCTTCGGCGGTAAATTTGGGATGGCCGGAAAGCGACCACCAGCGTTCTTTGCCCGCAGCCATGCCGATCTGGCGGATCAGGCGGACGGGCAGATCCGCGATCCGGTTGCGGGCCTTGACCTGGAAATTGAGCGGCCGGTCCGAACGGTCCGAATTGTCAGGATCGATCTCGAACAATTCGCACAGTGGCCGGTCGAGCAATTGATCCAGCCCGCCTTCGAGACTTTCTCCCGCGCTGGGGGAAAAATAGATCAGCCGGTCATCGCCATCGGTCGCCCAGATCCACGATATTCCGGTCTGCTCATACTCGTCGAGCACTTGCAGGCGGCGTTCGGCATCGGCGGCGGAAATGACGCCAGAGGCATCGTCGGGGGCCGCTGCATTGCCTCCGCCAAACCCTCTCAATAGACTTCTCACCGCCATTTGACGCCCGCAATTGTCCATGCGCCGGGAGATCCGGCTGCCAAGGGCGGACTATGGCAGAGGTTTGGTTACCATCGCGCTAATATCCAGCACCGGTGTGCGCCGAAAGGCGATCAGGCGGCGAGGCGCAGTTCGAGTTCGAGCCGACCCCAGATTTCCACCAGCGCCCCGGTCAATTCGGCCATCATCGCTTCGGTATGCGCGGGGCCGGGGGTGAAGCGCAGGCGCTCCGTGCCGCGCGGCACGGTGGGGTAATTGATCGGCTGCACATAGACGCCGTATTCGGCGAGAAGAATGTCGCTGATCTTCTTGGCGCGCACCGGATCGCCCACCACCAGCGGCACGATATGGGTGACAGAATCCATCACCGGCAGGCCCGCTTCGCGCAATTTCTGTTTGAGCAGGGCGGCTGCGGCCTGTTGTGCATCGCGTTCCACGCTGCTGGCCTTCAGATGCCGCACCGATGCCAGCACACCCGCCACCAGCACCGGGCTGAGCGATGTGGTGAAGATGAAGCCGGGGGCGTAGGAACGGATGCAGTCGATCACCTTGCGGCTGGATGCGACATAGCCGCCCATCACCCCGAAGGCCTTGCCCAGCGTGCCCTCGATCAGATCGATCCGGTGCGCCGCTTCGTCGCGTTCCGAAATGCCGCCGCCGCGCGCACCATACATGCCAACCGCGTGGACTTCATCGATATAGGTGAGCGCGTTGTATTTGTCCGCCAGATCGCAGATCGCGTGGATCGGTGCGACGTCGCCATCCATCGAATAGACGCTTTCGAACGCGATCAGCTTGGGGGTATCGGCATTTTCTGCCGCCAGAAGTTCTTCCAGATGTTCGATATCATTGTGGCGGAAAACGCGCTTCTCACAGCCCGAATTGCGGATGCCGGCGATCATGCTGGCGTGGTTCAGTGCATCGGAAAAGATCACGCAGCCGGGCAACAGTTTTGCCAGCGTGGACAGCGTGGCATCGTTGGAAACATATCCGCTGGTGAACAAAAGCGCGGCTTCCTTGCCGTGCAGATCGGCCAGTTCGGCCTCCAGCGCGATATGATAATGCGTGTTGCCGCCGATATTGCGGGTGCCGCCCGAACCCGCGCCGACATCGTGCAGCGCTTCTTCCATCGCTTCTATCACGCAGGGGTGCTGGCCCATCGCCAGATAATCATTGGAACACCACACCGTGATCGGCTTTGGCCCGTTATGCCCGGCAAAGCAGCGCGCGTTGGGATAGGCACCCTTGTTGCGCAGAATATCGATGAACACGCGGTAACGGCCCTCGGAATGCAGCCGGTCGATCGCCTGGTCGAAGATCTGGTCGTAATTCAAGGCATTTGTCCGTGCTGCGCCGCGCCCCTGGCCCTGAGGCCTTGCGGGATGCTCTCGATTCCGGGGGGACTTAGTCAATAGCGGGCCGGGATTGAAGCACGAAGTTTGCGAAGGATTCGCATCAGAGCGGCTGGACGTCGCCGAGACCGTATCGGCCGAAGGCCTGCGCCAGATTTTCGAAACCTGCTTCATCACCCGTTACTACCGCAAAATCCTGATTTTGCCGGTCGAATGACTGGCCCTGCGTCAGATAGGCGATGCGGCGGGCGATTCCTTGCGATCCGTCAACAAAACGCACCCTGGAGCGCAGTTTTTCGGCAAAACCGGCCACAAGTTCATCCTGAACCAGCGGGAAATGGGTGCAGGCGAGCACCACCGTGTCGATGCCATCACCGCCCGGCTGGCGCAGCAGCCCCTCTGCGGCGCGGGCGAAAATCGCCGGATCGGGGATGCCGCCGCGCAGTTTCAATTCCGCCGCCGCCACCAGTTCGGGCGCGGCGAAGCGAAGCAGGCGCTTGCCGACGGCGAACTGCGCTTCCAGATCGTCGACATATTTCTGCCGGATGGTGGCGGCTGTGCCCAACAGGCCGATGGTGCCGGTCTGCGTCAATGCGGCGGCGGGCTTGATCGCGGGAACGGTGCCCACAATCGGCACGTGCAGCACATCGCGCACCATGCCCAGCGCAATGGTGCTGGCGGTATTGCAGGCGATGCAGATGAGGCGCGGATGATATCGCTCGCTCAGCCGGCCCAGCAATCCGGCAACGCGCGCGGCCACCTGCGCCTCGGTCTTCTCGCCATAGGGCAGGCCGGCCAGATCGGCGGCGTAGATCACCGGCGCTGTGGGCAGAACCTTGCGCAGTTCGGCCAGCACAGACAGCCCGCCAAGGCCGGAATCGAACAGCAGGACGGGAGAGGACGGATCGCTTGCCACGCGACAGCCTGTAGAGCGAAGAACTGGGCTTCGACAAGCGCGCGTTCAGCGGATATGGAATTGGTTATGGATCAGATTCTCGCAATCGTGCTCGGTTTCCTCTGCGGCTCGATCCCTTTCGGCCTGCTGATTACCCGCGCTGCGGGGCTGGGCGATGTGCGCCAGATCGGATCGGGCAGCATCGGTGCCACCAATGTCTTGCGCACCGGCAGAAAAGGGCTGGCGGCTGCCACCGTGCTGCTGGATGCGGGCAAGGGCGCGGTGCCGGTGCTGGTGGCGGCCTATGCCTGGACGGGCAGCGAAGGGCTGGC
>JBGSLI010000281.1:0-5278 GCA_041740775.1 Alteraurantiacibacter sp.
CCGCAAGGCCCTGCCGTTGCAGATCGGAAAGGCCCTGCGGACGTGGCACGGTATCGATCACGCACAGCGCGCCCAGCGGTGCGCCTTCGTCCGAAATCAGCGGCTGGCCGGCGTAGAAGCGAATGGCGGGCGATGCGGTGACGAGCGGATTGGCGGCAAAGCGCGGATCGGCGGCGGCATCGCGCACTTCCATCAGCGCTGGGGTCAGCATGGCGTGGGCGCAGAAGGATGTGTCGCGCGGAGTTTCGCGAAGGTCCATCCCTTCGCTGGCGAGGAAGCGCTGGCGCAATTCCTCCACCAGTGAAATATGCGCCACCGGCGCCTGGCACAGCAGCGCGGCAAATTGGACGATGCTGCGCAGTTCGGGATCGTCGCGCAGCGTATCGGCGGCAAAGCTTTCCAATACGCGCATCCGCTCGCCCTCATCCGCGAATCGCGGGGACGGAGGTGGACCAGAAGCGCCTGTTGAAATATTCTTTAATTTCAATGGCTTATCCCATAAAAGCCGGTTTCTAGCGCGGTTCTGCGGGAGTTGCAAAGCCAGCCTAGCATTAGCGGTGTCGCAGGCAACTTGTTTGCGTCCTTGCGCGCGCTTGCTATTGCCGCGGGCAATCACACAAGGACCATTGCCATGCGCGCCACCCCCGATTTCGACTTCGGCCTGACCGAGGAGGCGAAGATGATCCGTGAAAGCGTGGCGCGCTTTGCCGACGAACGGATCGCACCCCTGGCGGCAAGGGTGGATCGCGAGGACTGGTTCCCGATCGAACTGTGGCCCGAAATGGGCGAATTGGGCCTCCACGGCATGACGGTGAGCGAGGCTGACGGCGGCACCGGGCTGGGCTATCTGGAACATGTCATCGCGGTGGAGGAGGTGAGCCGCGCCAGCGCCTCTGTCGGCCTCAGCTACGGCGCGCATTCCAACCTCTGCGTCAACCAGATCGCGCGCTGGGGCAATGCCGATCAGAAGGCCAAATACCTGCCCGGCCTGATTTCGGGCGAACACGTCGGTTCGCTGGCGATGAGCGAGCCGGGCGCAGGATCGGACGTGGTCTCGATGAAGCTGAAGGCCGATGCCGTTCAGGGCGGCTATGTCCTCAATGGCACCAAGTTCTGGATTACCAATGGCCATGCGGCACAAACGCTGGTGGTCTATGCCCGCACCGGTGCCGATGCGGCAAGCAAGGGCATCACCGCCTTCCTGATCGAGCGCGACATGCCGGGCTTTTCCTGCGGGCAGAAGATCGAAAAAATGGGCATGAAAGGCTCGATCACCAGCGAACTGGTGTTCGAGGACTGCGAAGTGCCCGAAGCAAACGTGCTGGGCGAAGTGGGCAAGGGCGTGTCCGTGCTGATGAGCGGGCTGGATTACGAACGCGTGGTGCTTTCGGGCGTGCAATTGGGGATCATGCAGGCCTGCCTCGATACAGTGATACCCTATGTCCGCGAACGCAGCCAATTCGGCAAACCGATCGGCGCCTTCCAGCTGATGCAGGCCAAGGTGGCGGACATGTATGTGGCGCTGCAATCGGCGCGCGCCTACACCTATGCCGTGGCGCGCGCCAGCGATGGGGGGCAGACCACAAGGTTTGACGCCGCCGGGGCGATCTTGCTGGCGAGCGAGAACGCTTTTCGTGTCGCGGGCGAGGCGGTTCAGGCATTGGGCGGAGCGGGATATACCACCGACTGGCCGGTCGAACGCTATCTGCGCGATGCCAAGCTGCTGGACATCGGCGCGGGAACCAACGAGATCAGGCGGATGCTGATCGGGCGTGAATTGATCGGGGTTTGATGGGAGAAAGAAGGATGCAGAAAAGACCGGACGGATCCGTTGCCACTGCAATCGGGTGGGTGCTTATCGTTATTGGGGTGATCTTTGCTTTCATTGCCGCGACGGCTCAAACATCGTTTGCGATTGCGCTGACGAATCTCGGCATTGGTCTTGGCGTAGTGCTGGTATCGCTCGGTTACCTCGTTCGGGCTATCTGGTTCCTGCCAGGGCGCGAGATCCCGCTTCATCAATCGATTGCCGAACAAGAGCCCACTCTCATACCCTGCGACTATTGTGGACTGGACATCGCGGCTCCCTTGCTCCCCTGCTCTGCCATCTCCGCAGAGGAACTGATGCGTCGGGAAGACGAGATCGACGATGAGAAATGCACTATCTTGCTGCGCGAGCGCGGCATTCTGCCTACACTAAAAGTGAGCTAGCAATACGATGATGAAGACTATCTTGGCAGCAGCCGCGCTGTTTTTCGCCATGCCCGCCGCCGGGCAGGAAACTGCCCGAATTGTCGAGACGAGCTTTGAGGCCCCATCGCTCGCGGGCAATCTCGAAGGCAATTCAACCACCCGCAGCGTCTTCGTCATCACCCCGCCCGGCTATGATGAAAACCCGGATCGCCGCTATCGCGTGGTATATTTCCTCCACGGCTACTGGATGCCGGCCGGCGTTCAGCAGGCCGCCTTCCGCCTCGATGAAGCGGTGCAGGCATCCAGCGAGGCGGGCGAGGATTTCATCATGGTCATGCCCGATGGTTTTTCCAGACTGCGCGGCGGCTTCTATTCATCCAGCCCCACGGTGGGTGATTATGAAAGCATGGTGGCCGATGATCTGGTGGGCTGGGTCGATGCCAATTACCGCACCATTGCCGATCCGGGCGCTCGCGGGCTGGCGGGGCATTCGATGGGCGGATATGGCACCATCCGCATCGCCATGCACCGGCCCGGCATATTTTCCAGCATCTACATGATGAGCGCCTGCTGCCTGCAACCGATGGTGCTGACCGCCGAGGATGCGGCGCGGGTGGAAGGCATGAGCGAGGAAGACGTTGCCAATGCCGAATTCTTCGCGCTGGGCACCGTTTCCACGCTCGCAACCTGGTCACCCGATCCCACCGATGCGGGATTCCTCAAGGTCGATACCGGCCTGAATGAAGACGGCACGCTCGATCCGCTGGTGAATTATCGGATTGCGGCCAATTCGCCGGTGGTTCTGGTGCCGCAATTCCTTCCCGAACTGAACGGGCTGAAGGGTTTTGCGATGGACATTGGCGATCAGGATTTCCTGCTCGAGCCCAATGCGCTGTTCCGCCGTGAACTCGATCGTTTCGGCGTTGCCTATGATTTCGAACTGTATGAAGGCGATCATGGCAACCGGATTGGTGAGCGCATCCGCACCCAGGTGCTGCCCTTTTTCGCCGCGCATCTTGAGAACGGAGCCGAATGACCGCCCCCACCCTCACCTCCACTCTCGACCGCGAAAGCGCCGAGGCCAAGGCCCGCTTCGCGCACAACAAAGCGCTGGCCGAAGACCTGCGCGCGCGCGTGGCCGAAGCCGCGCTGGGCGGGCCGGAGAAGCACCGCGAACGCCATGTCAGCCGTGGCAAACTGCTGCCGCGTGAGCGGGTGGAGCGGCTGCTCGATCCCGGTTCGCCCTTCCTCGAAATCGGGCAATTGGCCGCGAACGGGATGTATGAGGGCGACGTGAGCGGCGCATCCATGATCGCCGGAATCGGCCGCGTATCGGGGCGGCAGGTGATGATCGCCGCCAATGATCCCACGGTGAAGGGCGGCGCCTATTATCCGATGACGGTGAAAAAGCACCTGCGCGCGCAGGAAATCGCGCAGGAAAACCGCCTGCCGTGTGTGTATCTGGTCGACAGCGGGGGGGCGAACCTGCCCTATCAGGCCGAAGTCTTCCCCGACCGCGACCATTTCGGGCGGATCTTCTACAATCAGGCGCAGATGAGCAGCATGGGCATCCCGCAGATCGCCTGCGTGATGGGTTCCTGCACCGCAGGCGGGGCCTATGTGCCCGCGATGAGCGACGAGAGCGTGATCGTGCGCGAACAGGGCACGATCTTCCTCGCCGGCCCGCCGCTGGTGAAGGCCGCCACGGGCGAGGAGATCAGCGCCGAGGATCTGGGCGGCGGGGACCTTCACGCGAGAAAATCGGGCGTGGTCGATCATCTGGCCGAGGATGACGAGCACGCGCTCACCATCGTGCGCGATATCGTCTCGCATCTGGGGCATTCCACAAAAGCTCAAGTCGACTTGAGGGAACCCCGCCCGCCCAAATTCGATGCCGACGATCTTTACGCATTGATCCCCGACGATGTGCGCGCACCCTATGACGTTCACGAGGTGATCGCGCGGCTGGTGGACGGCAGCGAGTTCCACGCATTCAAGGCGCATTACGGCACCACGCTGGTTTGCGGTTTCGCGCATATATGGGGGATGCCGGTCGCCATCCTGGCTAACAATGGCGTGCTGTTTTCCGAAAGTGCGCAAAAGGGCGCGCATTTTATCGAACTGGCGTGCCAGCGCGGCATTCCGCTGCTGTTTTTGCAGAATATCTCGGGCTTCATGGTCGGCGGCAAATACGAGGCCGAGGGCATCGCCAAGCACGGCGCCAAGCTGGTGACGGCGGTGGCCACCGCGCAGGTGCCCAAGGTGACGCTGGTGATCGGCGGCAGCTTCGGCGCGGGCAATTACGGCATGTGCGGCCGCGCCTATTCCCCGCGCTTCCTGTTCACCTGGCCCAATGCGCGGATTTCGGTGATGGGCGGCGAACAGGCGGCATCGGTGCTCGCCACCGTCCACCGCGATGCCGAAAGCTGGACGGCGGAACAGGCCGAGGCATTCAAGGCCCCGATCCGGCAGAAATACGAAGACGAAGGCAACCCCTATTACGCCACCGCGCGATTGTGGGATGACGGAGTGATCGACCCGGTGCAGACGCGCGATGTGCTGGGGCTGGCATTTGCCGCCTGCCTCGAATCGCCGATCCCCGAAGCGGCGCGCTTCGGCGTTTTCCGGATGTAATCCGCTGGATCAGCGCACCCCCACCATCCTCTCCCGCATCGTCTGGCGCCTCTTGTGCTGGCTCTATCGGTGGAAGGGATACCGGCTGGAGGGCGGGCCACCCGACCTTCCCAAGTTCATCCTTGTCGGCGCGCCGCATACGTCCAACTGGGATTTCGTCTTTTTTGCCGGCGCGGTGCGCGAAATGGGCATCCGCCCCAGCTTCATCGGCAAGCACACGCTGTTCAAATGGCCGATGACGCGGTTCATGCTCGACATGGGCGGGATGCCGATTGATCGCACATCTCCGCGCGGCTATGTCAATTCGGTGATCGAGGCGGTCAAGACGGCAGAGCGGATCGCGCTGGTGGTCGCGCCCGAGGGCAGCCGCAGCAGCGACGGGCGCTGGCGCAGCGGGTTCTATCACATCGCCGCGGGTGCGGGCGTGCCGATCGTGCCCGCATGGGTCAAC
>JBGSLI010000282.1:0-2959 GCA_041740775.1 Alteraurantiacibacter sp.
ATGCTATTCGGACGTTTCAGGCTGATTTTCCCGCAATACTTTTTCATGAACCTGATAATTGCCGCGATGGTTTCCGGTGTTGTTCTTTTCGCGCTGGCGAAAAGGGCGGGCGTCACCCGCGTGCTGATGGGTGTGCCAAGCTGGCCAAATCACGCGCAGATCCTTGCCGATCTCGGTCTCGAACTGGTCGGCTTCAACCATGCCGGAACCGATGGCCTCGCCGATATGGCCGCGCTGCGCCAGATGCTGGCGGATGCGCGTGAGGGCGATGCGGTGCTGCTGCACGGCTGCTGTCACAATCCCACCGGGGTGGATTATACCAAGGCAGAATGGGACCAGATCGCGCAATTGCTGGCACAGGGCCCGGCGCTGCCGGTGATAGATCTGGCCTATCAGGGGCTGGGTGATGGCATGGACGAGGATGCCTATGGCCTGCGCACGGTGGTCTCGCAGGTGGAAGAAGTGCTGGTTGCCTATAGCTGCGACAAGAATTTCGGTCTCTACCGCGACAGGGTCGGCGCATTTTACGTCATCACCGGCGATGGCGCCGCCACCGCAAGGGCAATTTCCAACGCCGCGGCGCTGGCGCGCGCCAATTGGTCCATGCCTCCCGATCACGGCGGAGCGGCGGTGCGGCTGGTGCTGGAAGATGCGCAGCTGACCGCGCAATGGCTGGCCGAACTGGCCGATATGCGCGCGCGGATCGGCGCGGTACGCGCCCGGCTTGCCGCATCGCACAATGCCGGAGGCGTGAATCTGGAGCCGCTCGGCCGCCAGAAAGGCATGTTCGCCATGCTGCCCGTATCGGGCGAACAGGTGCAACGCCTGCGCAGCGATCACGGTGTTTACATGGCGGGATCGGGGCGGATCAATGTGGCCGGGCTGACGCTGGCCAATATCGATGCCTTCGTCGCGGCGCTGGCCGATGTCGCGCAGGAAAATGCCCGGTAAGGGGACAGGCGCGATAGTCCCGATTGCCGCGACTATGTAAAATCGCCTATCCTTGGCAGATCGCGAGGGAAAAGGACGCAGGCATGGCTTCGCAGCAAAAGGGATATGGCGCGCTGGTGGGCTGGACATCGACCCGCACGGGCGACCGGATCGCGCTCCACCTGCAAAGCGTCACCAGGCCGCCGCCGCACACTGCGCAGGATGTCGAATCGCAGATCTATCTGATGGATCGCAACCAGGCGGTGCAACTGGCCAATTACCTGTTTGAGATGGGCGATACGAAAAGGCCCGACCGCAAGGATCGCGGCTGGCTGGCGCGCATGTTCGGTTGACCCGTGCTCGATCGGCAACCGGTTCTTCAAGGCGGCAATGTGCTGTTGCGCCCGCTTGCGCCATCTGACTGGAACGCGCTTTACACCGTTGCGGCAGACCCGGAAATTTGGGCGATGCATCCCATGAAAGACCGTTGGCGCGAGGATATATTCCGGGAATTCTTCGACGATGCCATCGCGCAAGGCGGCGCCCTGGCGGTGCTGGACCGAGCGACGGGCGCGATCATCGGTTCGTCGCGTTTTCAATCCCTTGATGCGGCAGATGGCGGTTCGGTAGAGATCGGCTGGACCTTTCTGGCGCGGCATTACTGGGGGACCGGAGCCAATCGGGAAATGAAGCGGCTGATGGTGGGCCATGCGCTGCAAGGCGTGGCGCGGGTGGATTTTCGCGTCGGCGAGACGAACCTGCGCAGCCGCCGCGCGCTCGAAAAGATTGGCGCGCGCCTGTCACCCGGCCGGATCGAGGAAGCCAGCCTGCCCGGCATCGGCAAGGTGGTGCATCTCTTTTACGAAATGACGCGCGCAGATTTCGATTCGGCGCTGGCACCCGGTCACTGATCGCGCAGCATCTGCATCCGGTGGAGATAGCGCGCCAGCGTGTCGATCTCCAGATTGACCTCGCCCCCCTGCCGCATTTCGCCCAGCGTCGTCACATCCTCTGTATGCGGGATGATGTTGAGCGTGAAATGCACGCTGCCATCGGGCTTGTCGGCAATGGCGTTTACCGTCAGCGAGACGCCGTCCACCGTGATCGATCCTTTTTCCGCGATATAAGGCGCCAGCGCGGCGGGGGCGGCGATGACGACGTGCATCGAATCGCCCACCGGCTGCCAGTCCACCACCCTGCCCACGCCATCGACATGGCCGGTGACGATGTGCCCGCCGATCTCGTCCCCCACGCGCAGGGATCGTTCGAGATTGAGCCGCGCATCCTTTTTCCACATGCCGCCTGCGGTGCGCGATACGGTTTCGCGGCTGACATCGACGGTAAAATGCGCTTCCTCCGCAGCGCAGCCGCGATCGATCACCGTCAGGCACACGCCCGAACAGGCGATGCTGGCGCCGATGGCGATATCGGCAGGATCCCAGGGGCAGGCGATCCGCAACCGCAGATCGCCGCGCTGATCGATGTGGGTGATGGTGCCGATGGCGGTGACGATACCGGTGAACATGGCTTTCTTCCTTGGGTCTGGTTCCGGCGATCCGCGATACGGGTTCGGGTTGCCGCCTCATGGTGCGATTGTCCAGTATTTGCAGGTGGACCGGCAGGCTCCAGCCCGCTCCTGATCCCCTGCAGCGTTCTCGGCCGGTTTGTATCAGTCGCCCTGCTTTTCCTCGTCCGCTTTGGGCGCGGGGCCGAATATCGATTCCCAGTCCACCCGTGCAAATGCGATCAGCGCCGCCAGCATGATGACCTGCAAGCCGATCCCCAGCGGGCTGGTCAGGCTGTCGCGGAAGGCATCCCCGATGGAAGAATGCGCAATCGCCTGCGCCGAACCGGCATAGATCGAATAGGACACCAGCCGGCCGCCGAAGAACGCCAGCGTAAAGCCCACAAGCGGCACGCCCGCCAGCCCCACGGCGGCGAACAATTGTGCCGATGGCAGGGGAGACAGCGCGAACAGCGCCAGCCCGGCAATCCCGTGGCGCTTGCGGCGCATGAAGGCGGCGCGCGC
>JBGSLI010000283.1:0-3169 GCA_041740775.1 Alteraurantiacibacter sp.
GGGGGCGGATAAAGCCCCGCGCGTTGCAGGCAATCGGGGCGATTCACCCCGGCATGGCTGACCCGGATCAGCACTTCGCCCGGCCCCGGCTGCGGCACCTGGCGCTGCACCAGCCGCAAGGATTCGGGCCCGCCCGGCGCGGAGATTTCCACCGCCGCCATCAGATCGGGCAAATTGCTGGCCATGCTCACCCCTGTCACCGTCCCTGTTGCCGCCCGACTGCCTGGCTGCCGCGCTTGTTCACTGTCCCTAATCACCCGCACCATTGACAGCAAGCGCAGCCGGCGTGATGCTGCACCGCGATGGAAGATGACGACCTTCCCCGGATGCGCTCCGACGCGGCAAGCCTGCTCGCCAGCGAAGGCCTCGATAGCTATTCGCAGGATGAATTGCTGGTGCGAATCGGCCAGCTCGAAGCCGAAATCCTGCGGGTGAAGGCGCAGCACGCCAAGGCGGCGGACCATCGCAAATTCGCCGATACGCTGTTCAAGCCCAAAGGTGGCGACTGATGCGCCGGGCGTCGCCCCTGCTCGCACTCGAAATTGCGCGGCGGCGCACCATATGTCTCATACGCCTTTCGGCTCCGTGCTTAAGGAGCCGTTCGTCCGGCCTGTTAGCCCGGTGTTAACCATCGCGGGCGCAGCCTTCGTCAAAGCCCTGCAACCGGCGTAAGCCAGCTCAAGGACGCAAGAATGCCAAGTTTCGCGCAGAACCTCGAAAAGACGCTCCACGCCGCGATCCAGCACGCGATCGATCGCGCGCATGAATATGCCACGCTGGAACATCTGCTGCTGGCGCTGGTGGAAGACACCGACGCCGCCGAGGTGATGGCCGCCTGCGGGGTGGATGTCGAGGAACTGACGGGCGTGGTGCGCCAGTATCTCGATCAGGAATACCAGTCGCTGAAAACCGACGAGGATGCCGATCCGCAGCCCACCGCCGGGTTCCAGCGGGTGATCCAGCGCGCGATCCTGCACGTCCAGTCTTCGGGCAAGGATATGGTGACGGGCGCCAATGTGCTGGTAGCGCTGTTTTCCGAACGCGATAGCTATGCGGTCTATTTCCTCCAGCAGCAGGATATGAGCCGGCTCGATGCGGTCAGCTTCATTTCCCACGGCATCGGCAAGGGCGGCCGCCAGATCGAAGCCCGCACGCCCGAAGGTTCCGAGGAGGAGACGCAGGCGCGCGGCGAGGAGAAACCGGAAAAGAACAAGAAGGATTCCGCGCTCGACCAGTTCTGCGTCAATCTGAACCAGAAGGCGCTGGACGGACGGATCGATCCGCTGATCGGGCGCGGGCCGGAGGTTGACCGGACGATCCAGATCCTGTGCCGCCGCAGCAAAAACAACCCGCTTTACGTGGGCGATCCGGGCGTCGGGAAAACCGCGATTGCCGAAGGGCTGGCGCGCAAGATCGTCGAAGGCGACGTGCCCGAAGTGCTCGAACCGGCGGTGATCTATTCGCTCGACATGGGCGCGCTGCTGGCCGGCACGCGCTATCGCGGCGATTTTGAAGAGCGGCTGAAGCAGGTGGTGAACGAGCTGGAAAAGCTGCCCGATGCCATTCTGTTCATCGATGAAATCCACACCGTCATCGGCGCAGGCGCTACCAGCGGCGGGGCGATGGATGCCTCCAACCTTTTGAAGCCCGCGCTCTCCAGCGGGACGATCCGCTGCATCGGTTCGACCACCTACAAGGAATTCCGCAACCATTTCGAAAAGGATCGCGCGCTGCTGCGCCGGTTCCAGAAGATCGACGTGAACGAACCCACAGTGGAAGACACGATCAAGATCCTGAAAGGCCTGCGCACCGCTTTCGAGGAACATCACAAGGTCAAATACACCCCCGATGCGATCAAGACCGCGGTGGAGATGAGCGCGCGCTACATCAATGATCGCAAGCTGCCCGACAAGGCGATCGACGTGATCGACGAAGTCGGCGCGATGCAGATGCTGGTGCCCCCCAGCCGCCGCCGCAAGACGATTACCGCCAAGGAAATCGAAAAGGTGGTGGCAACCATGGCGCGCATCCCGCCCAAATCGGTGAGCAAGGACGACAAGGCCGCGCTCGCCAGCCTGGAACGGGATCTGAAGCGCGTCGTCTTCGGGCAGGATCCGGCAATCGAGAAGCTGTCGGTGGCGATGAAGCTATCGCGCGCGGGCCTGCGCGATCCGGACAAGCCGATCGGCAGCTTCCTGTTTTCCGGCCCCACCGGTGTCGGCAAGACCGAAGTCGCGCGCCAGCTGGCAGAGATCATGGGGATCGAGCTCAAGCGGTTCGACATGTCCGAATATATGGAACGCCACAGCATTTCGCGGCTGATCGGCGCCCCTCCGGGCTACGTCGGCTACGATCAGGGCGGTCTGCTCACCGATGCGATAGACCAGCACCCGCATTGCGTGCTGCTGCTGGACGAGATCGAAAAGGCGCACCCCGATCTGTTCAACATCCTGTTGCAGGTGATGGATAACGGCCGGTTGACCGATCATCACGGCAAGACCGTGGATTTCCGCAACGTGGTGCTGATCATGACCACCAATGCCGGCGCTTCGGATGCGGCCCGGCAATCGATCGGTTTTGGCGCAGGCCAGAAGACCGAAGCTTCCGAAGAAGCGGTGAAGAAGATGTTCACGCCCGAATTCCGCAACCGGCTCGATGCCATCGTGCCCTTCGGCTATCTCGGGCGGGAAACCGTCAGCCGGGTGGTGGACAAGTTCATCCTCCAGCTCGAACTGCAACTGGCCGAGCAGAATGTGCATATCCAGTTCGATGGCGATGCGCGCGAATGGCTGGGCGAGCGCGGATACGACAAGCTGATGGGCGCAAGGCCGATGTCCCGGCTGATCCAGGAAAAGGTCAAGCAGCCGCTGGCCGAGGAACTGCTGTTCGGCAAGCTGGCCCACGGCGGCGAGGTGCATGTGAGCGTGAAGGACGATGCGCTCGCCTTCGAACTCACTCCCGCACCGCCCAAGACCAAGCCGAAGGGCAAGGTTTCGACAAAGAAGAAGCCTGCTGTGAAGAAGGCCCCCGAAGCGCCCGCAGCGAACAAGGGCGCGGACAACGAGAACGGCGAAGGTTGAGGCGCAAATCGCGCTAGGCGAAGGGCTTGGCGCGGGCTAGTCTGGCGCCATGACGCCACGCCTGTTCGCGCTGCCGCTGGCAGCCGCCG